>NZ_JBGCUR010000003.1:0-167913 GCF_041361455.1 Chryseobacterium gossypii
TTTCCTTTTTTTGTAAAATATAAAAAAGGCTATCTTACTTTTGAGACAGCCTCTTATGATATCAAATTGCGCACAAAGGCTGTAAACCATTAGGACAGTACTGATCACAAGGAATATAACTTTGATCATCAGGGCAATATCCGTAATTACTCCCCGGATCACCCGGATCACCGCCTCCAAGGCAAGGATGTCCCGGCGGGATTTCACACGGGCAGCCCACCGGGCCGATATCACAGGGACCAATGCCTGATCCTCCTTTGATGTTCTTTAATTCTTTTCGGTTGAGTTTTTGAAGTTTTTTTAACATAATATATTTTGTTTGGTTAATATTAACAAAAATAGCAAATAAGGCCATATAAATTAAACATTAACTCTTTTTAAAATAAAATATTCAAAATTTTCACCCAATCCATAAACAAATAATAATTTTATTTAAATTTGATAAAAAATCAATCATGAAAATAGTAAAATTCATTTTATGCCTGCTTTTCGGGCTTATGTTCATCAATGCAGGACTAGACAAGTTCTTCCATTACAATCCGATGCCAAAGCTTACAGATGAGCAAATGAAAGTGTATGCCGCTTTCGGTGAGATCGGATGGCTAATGCCATTGGTAGGAGCTGTAGAGGTTATCGGAGGAATATTATTTATTTTTCCTAAAACCAGAGCTTTAGGGGCTATTATCATTCTGCCTGTCATGGTAGGGATATTGCTGCATAATCTTTACAGAGACCCATCAACAACAGGGATTGCTATGTCCGTGGTATTATTCCTGATCAACCTGTGGATTATTGTTGACAGCAAAGAAAAATACAAGGCATTGGTGAGCTAAGAGAAATTATAAATGGTCAGTAGTTAATTAACGAAGAGAGACAATAGCTTAAAAACAGTCCTTACTCTGAATTAACTATTGACCATTACCTATTATTTATATAAACGCACTGAAACCGGTAATAGATCTTCCGACAATCAGCGAGTTGATTTCTTTTGTTCCTTCATAAGAATAGATCGCTTCGGCATCGGCCACAAATCTGGCTACATCATATTCCAGTAAAATACCATTACCTCCCATTACTTCCCTTGCCCTGGATACAATATCCCGGGTTCTCAAAGTACAGAATACCTTAGCCAGGGAAGCATGCTCATCTTTAAGAATCCCCTGATCCTGCATTTCTGATAACCTGAAAACCATGGTTTGCATAGCGGTAAGATTAGAAAGCATTTCCACCAGGTGGCCCTGTATCATCTGGAAAGAAGCAATAGGCTTTCCAAACTGTTCCCTTTTCCGGGTATAGTCTAATGCGCTTTCATATGCTCCTCTGGCGCAGCCTGTCGCCATCCAAGCCACACCTGCCCTTGTCATTCTCAAAACTTTTGCCGTATCTTTAAAAGAGTTGGCATGCTGCAGCCTGTTCTCTTCCGTAACCAAACATTCTTTCAATGTTATAAGCCCGTTCTGAACGATCCGGAGAGCCATTTTTCCTTTAATTTTTTCTACGGAGAACCCCGGATTATCTTTCTCCACAATGAAACCTTTCACTTCCCCGTCATCCAGATCTCTGGCCCAGATAATAACCAGATCCGCGAAAGTAGCATTCCCTATCCACTTTTTCTGTCCGTTCAAAATCCAGCCTTCAGGTGTTTTCTTACAGGTCACGGTCAGCCCTCCTGCCGCACCGGAACCTACTTCAGGCTCCGTCAGGCCAAATGCTCCTATCTTTTCAAATTTCTGCATCTGAGGAAGCCATTTCTGCTTTTGTTCCTCTGAACCGCAAATATAGATGGAACCCATAGATAACCCGGACTGTACTCCAAAAAAGGTAGCGATGGATGCATCAATCCTGGCGAGCTCCATTGCAATGACTCCTTCCATCAGGAATGGCATCCCGGGACAACCATACCCTTCATAGGTAACCCCGCAAATATCAAGCTTCTGAAATTTCGGGATCAGCTCGAACGGAAATTCATCTCTAAGCCAGTAATGATTCACCAAAGGTTTCACTTCTTTTTCCATGAACGCTCTTACTTTTAGCTGTATTTCCCTGTGTTCCGGGCTCAATGTATGGTAAATATCGTAAAAGTCACCATCAATAGGAGGAAGCTCCTTCTTTTTCTTATCCGGATCAAGCATTTTCATCAACCCCTTCAACTGTTTATCATTTAATCTGGAGAAGTTCTGCATCATTTTCGGCAGGTCGACTTTTTGAGAAATAGCGCTCAACTGATCAAAATCTATTGATCTGAACAATTCTATGGCGTTTCTGATTTTGGAAAAAGCGTTTGACATAGCTATAGTTTGAATTAATTGTAAAGAAGCATGCAAAAATTACTCCGAAAATTATATCCTTACACAATATACATTTTACAAACATTTGATTTTCAGCTAATTAAATTTATTTTTATTTTACAATACATTTGCTCCGGATTTTCAAATATTACAAAGAATCCATGTTGAACTTTGGCTTATCAAAACAAAAAATCAAAATTATGAAAACCTCTTCCATCAAATTATCACTGATATCCATCATCTTAATCAGCCTCTACTCCTGCAAAAAAGGCGAAGCTGCCGTGAGCAGTTATGAAGCGGCTGCGGCAGATTCAGCGGCCGTTTTGGTTCCGGACAGTATTTCTTCAGCGGCGACCACTAAGGTAAAAGATAAGCAATTCATAAAAACAGCCCGGGTAAATATGGAAGTAAGGGATGTCTATGAGGCAACGATTTCCATCGAGAAAGCCGTTCAGAATCTGGGTGGGTTTATCTCTCACAGCAACCTGCAAAGCAATGTTATCTCTGAGGATACCTACAATACTTCCGGCAAAGAGGCGGTGCTTATAAAAAAGTACCAGGCTGAAAACTCAATGCAAGCCCGGGTTCCTACAGAAAAGCTTGGTGAATTTCTCATTCTGGCCAATAACAGCAAGCTGTTTTTAAATTCAAGGCTAATCAATGCTGAGGATGTGACTTCAAGTATAAAATATGCAGAGCTTGAAGCACAAAGAATAAAAAGGACCGGCGAGAATATCTCCCGTATAAAAGCCGATAAGGACAGGGTGAAAATGGATGATGATAATATGGCGGAAGACCACCTGCAACAATGGGCCGGTATGAACGTTACCGATAATTTAAAATACAGTACCGTTGACCTCCACATCAAGGAACCCCAATTACGTATTACTGAAATTGCCGTCACCAATATCTCCCATATTGATAATAAGTATAAATTCAATTTCATTTATGATGCTAAAAATGCTTTTGCAGAAGGGTTCTACCTGATTCAGAAAATTATTGTCGGATTAATTGCCATCTGGCCGGTATGGTTAATTGCAGCAGCCATATTCTATTTTCTCCGGAAAAGGAGAACCTCTAAAGCTGCTTCTGAATAACTATCCTAATCTTTCGGTTATCATCATATTTTTAAATTTCAACACCTCCGGCTATCTATCGGAGGTTAAATTGTAAATGTCTGTCCGGAACCTGACTTAAAATCCCTGCTATATCCGAATAAAGGTCCGTTCCGAATCAGCCTTTTTAAATTATCCGTTCAAAATTTCACATCCATTCAATTTTCCGTAAATTTGTGCACTGAAATCCAGAATCCTTAAACAGATCTTAATATTACAAAAATGCTATCAAAAATAAATCCTATACACACAAACAGCTGGAAAGCTCTTAATGAGCATTTTGCCAACAATGACTTTGATCTCCGAAGTCTTTTTCGGTATAATCCGAACCGTTTTGAAGAATTTTCTGTAAAAAGGGATAATTTTCTTTTCGATTATTCAAAAAACCTGATTGATGCCAAAACGAAGGAGCTTTTGTTGAACCTTGCCGAAGAATGCCAGCTAAAGGAAGCCATTTCCAAAATGTTTTCAGGAGATAAGATCAATGAAACCGAAGGCAGGGCGGTTCTTCATACAGCTTTAAGAGATTTCTCGGACCGGGAGATCCTGGTGGACGGTGAAAATATTAAGCCTCAGATCAAAAGTGTTCTTGAACACATGAAATCTTTTTCTGAGAAAATTATTTCAGGGGAACATAAAGGTTTCAGCGGCAAAGTAATTACCGATGTTGTCAATATAGGGATCGGCGGCTCAGATTTGGGGCCTGTGATGGTTTGCTCCGCATTAAAGCATTTCAAAACAAGGCTAAACGTTCATTTTGTTTCTAACGTGGACGGGAACCATATCGCCGAGGTTCTTAAGAATCTGGATCCGGAAACTACATTGTTTATCATTGCCTCCAAAACATTCACAACCCAGGAAACCATGACGAATGCCAATTCTGCAAAAGACTGGTTTTTAAAAGCAGGAAAGCAGGAAGATGTAGCCAGGCACTTCGTAGCATTGTCCACAAACATTCAGGAGGTAAAAAAATTCGGGATCGCGGAAGAGAATATTTTTGAATTCTGGGATTGGGTTGGCGGAAGATATTCCCTCTGGAGCGCGATCGGGTTAAGTATTGTGCTGTCTGTTGGGTATGAGAATTTTGAGCAGCTTTTAAAAGGAGCTTTTGATACAGACCAGCATTTCCAGACTGCCGGTTTCCCGGAAAACATTCCTGTTCTGATGGGTCTTTTAGGAATCTGGTACCGTAACTTTTATGCCGCTACCAGCTATGCAATCTTGCCTTATTCGCAATACCTGGACAGGTTTGCCGCTTACCTGCAGCAGGGAGATATGGAAAGTAACGGTAAATGTGTGGACAGGAACGGCGAATTTGTGGAATATGAAACAGGACCAATTATCTGGGGAGAGCCGGGAACTAACGGACAGCATGCCTTTTACCAGCTGATCCACCAGGGAACCGAATTGATCCCTGCAGATTTCATCGCCTATGTGAAAAGCTGTAATAATGTATCGGACCACCAGGAAAAGCTGCTGGCGAATTTCTTTGCTCAGACAGAAGCCCTGGCATTCGGAAAATCTGAAGAAGAAGTTGAGGAAGAACTAAGAAGTGCCGGAAAATCCGAAGAGGAAATTGACAGACTGATAAACTTCAAGGTCTTCCATGGAAATACTCCTACCAACTCTATATTATTCAACGAATTAACTCCTTTTTCATTGGGACAGCTCATTGCTATGTATGAACATAAAATTTTTGTTCAGGGAGTAATCTGGAATATTTTCAGCTTTGACCAGTTTGGAGTGGAACTAGGGAAAGTTCTGGCCAATAAGATATTACCCGAGCTGGAAAGCGATGAGCCTGTAAGCACTCACGACAGCTCTACCAACGGACTGATCAATTACTATAAGAGAAATAAATAAATTTGAATCATATCTAATAAAAATAAAATGGCAGAAATTCTTGATGGGCTAAAAGTTTCCAAAGAAATCAAGGCTGAAATTAAGGCTGAAGTTGAAAAGATCGTTGAGGGCAAAAGAAGAGCACCGCATCTGGTAGCTATCCTCGTAGGAAACAACGGAGCGAGTAAGGCTTATGTAAACAGTAAGGTAAAAGACTGTGAAGAAGTAGGCTTCCGGTCCTCCCTTCTAAAATTCCCGAGTACGGTCTCAGAATCTGAGCTATTGGAAAAAATTGATGAGCTGAATAAGTCAAAAGCGGTAGACGGGTTTATTGTACAGCTTCCATTACCGGACCAGATCGATCAGGAGAAAATTATTAAAGCGATTGATCCGAGAAAAGACGTAGACGGCTTCCACCCTGAAAACTTCGGGAAAATGGCTTTGGAGATGGATACTTTCTTACCGGCCACCCCTTTCGGTATTCTAACTTTACTGGAAAGGTATAATATTGAGACCAAAGGAAAAGACTGTGTAATCATCGGAAGGAGTAAGATCGTAGGAAGACCTATGAGCATCCTCATGGGCAGAAAGGATTTTCCGGGAAATTCTACGGTAACCCTTACACACTCTTATACCAAAGATATTGAAGAGTATACCAAAAAAGCAGACATCATCATCACAGCTTTAGGAGACCCACATTTCCTGAAAGGGGATATGATTAAAGAAGGAGCTGTGGTCATCGATGTTGGCATTACAAGAGTAGATGATGATTCTCCGAAGGGATATTACCTTGCCGGGGATGTGGATTTTGACAGCTGTGCTGCCAAGGCAAGCTGGATCACTCCTGTGCCCGGAGGAGTAGGCCCTATGACGAGAGCGATGCTGATGAAAAATACGCTCATTGCCTATAAAACTTCGGTCTATAACGACTAATATAAAAATGAATAAGGAAGAAGATATTTTATTAAAAGAAGGTAAAATGCTCCCTGTAATGGAGCATTTTTACACTTTACAGGGAGAAGGAGCACACACCGGAAAAGCGGCCTATTTCATCCGTCTGGGAGGCTGCGATGTAGGATGCCACTGGTGTGATGTGAAGGAAAGCTGGAACCCGGAGCTGCATCCGTTGATGAATGCAGAGGAGATTGCTGAAACTGCAGCAAGGCATTGTAAAACAATCGTTTTAACTGGCGGGGAACCCCTGATGTGGAATCTGGATATCCTGACCTCGAAACTGAAAGAGCTGGGCTGTTCCATCCATATCGAAACTTCGGGAGCTTATCCCATGAGCGGCCATCTGGACTGGATCACACTCTCTCCCAAAAAGACGGGACTACCGAAAGAAGAGATCTATCAAAAAGCCAACGAGCTTAAGGTCATCATTTTCAATAACCACGATTTTACTTTTGCAGAGGAACAGGCTGCTAAAGTATCTGAAAACTGCAGGCTTTACCTTCAGAGCGAATGGAGCAAGCGTAATGAAATGTATCCGAAGATCACTGATTTTATTCTGGCCCATCCCAAATGGCAGGCCTCAGTTCAAACACATAAATATCTGAATATCCCATAAAAATATGTAAATTAGCCCTTCGTATCTCAAAAAACACAGATGCAGAGAATTCGATACTCCAGATACCTGAAATCAATCATTATTTTGCTTGACCTCACGGTTATTGCATCTGTTTTCATATTCTTTTTTATAAGCAGGAATGATCGTCTAAAATACAACCAGGAGATCTGGTATCAGAATATTTTTTCCCTCATCTTATTATTTATGTTCTGGGTGCTTTTAAGCGGCAGAACAAGAATCTATAACATCCCGAGAAATTTAACGTATACTTTGTTTCTTGAGCGGCTTTTGATCCATTGCCTGCTGTTCATTTTCTGCGTTTTACTTATCGGAAAGGTAAGCTATAATGTTTTTTTCAATACAGATGTTTACTGGCTGTCATTTTACCTGTTCTTTTTCATCTTCCTTACAAAATCTTTTGTTTATTTTGCCATTAAATACCTCCGTAGTCTGGGAATCAACCACAGAAATGTCATGTTTCTGAATGAAAATGCTTCCACCGAAGTACTAAAGAATATCATAAGGGACAGGAAAGATTACGGATATAAGATATTTGAATATAAAAAAACCGAAATAAATGCGGGGGAACTGGTTGAATTTTGGAAAAAGAACGGTATCCATACTTTATTTTTACCCACTGAAAATTCATTCAGTGAAAAAACCGAAAAGGAAATCTTCTCGTTGGCCGAAGCCAATAAGGTACACATTTCACTCATTCCAAGCATTGCACAAAGTGACTTTTTTCTGTATGATCTGGGATATGTTCAGACGCAGCCGGTTCTCAACCAGGCCAGATATCCTTTGGACTATTTCTCGAATTTTCTGTTGAAAAGGGTTTTCGACGTTGTTTTTTCCACCCTGGTTTTGGTATTCATTTGTTCCTGGCTGTTCCCTATTATTGCACTGGTTATAAAAGCCTCCTCTAAGGGGCCGGTATTCTTCCTGCAGAAAAGATATGGCTTCCACGAAGAGGTTTTCAACTGCATTAAGTTCAGAACAATGGTGGTTAATGCCGAATCTGCCATTAAAACCACAAGCGAAAACGATTCAAGAATTACGAAGGTTGGCAAATTTCTTAGAAAGACCAGTCTTGATGAGATGCCGCAATTCATTAATGTTTTAAAGGGAGAAATGTCCGTAGTAGGGCCACGCCCCCACATGCTGGCCGTAGATAATTATTATAAGCCCAAAATAGGAAGGTATAGTTTAAGAAGTACGGTAAGCCCGGGAATTACAGGTCTTGCGCAGGTAAATGGTTTGCGGGGAGATACCGGCAATGTGGAAGTGGAAATGAACAAGCGTATCCTGGCGGATGCCTTTTATGTCAGAAACTGGAGTTTTGTTCTGGATCTGGTCATTATCCTGAAAACCGTATTCCTGGTGATAGGTGGAGATAAAAATGCAAAATAATAAAGCTTTAACAAAAAAAGTCTAATTTAGCAAAATGTTAAAAAAGTTTTTTACAGCCGTAGGAGAATACATTATTCTTTTGGGTAAATCCATACAAAGGCCCCAAAAAATGAGGGTATTCTGGAAGCTGCTCATGAGAGAGATCAACGATCTGGGCGTCAATTCTTTCGGATTGGTAGTCTTTACTTCCATATTTGTCGGGGCAGTAGTGGCCATTCAGATGTTTAACAACTTTGATGCTTCCTCATTCCCGATTCCTACTACATTCGTAGGATACGCTACAAAAGCAGTACTGGTTTTGGAGTTCTCCCCTACCATCATAAGCCTGATCCTGGCAGGTAAGGTTGGCTCATATATTGCTTCCAGTATAGGGACGATGAGGGTTTCCGAGCAAATTGATGCATTAGATATCATGGGAGTAAACTCACCGAACTTTCTGATTTTCCCTAAGATAGTGGCATGCATCATCTTTAATCCGCTTCTGATCGCGATTAGTATCGTATTCGGTATAGGAGGCGGATATGTTGCCGGAATCCTTACGGGCAACTGGACGGAAAACGATTATATTGTGGGTATTCAGATGTATATGCCTAATCTGTTCATCTATTATGCATTCATAAAAACGGTTGTTTTTGCTTTCATCATCGCGACAGTTCCCGCATATTTCGGATATTATGTGAAGGGAGGCTCACTGGAGGTAGGTAGGGCAAGTACGCAGGCAGTGGTTTGGACAATGGTATTTATTATCATTTCTGAATTAATTTTAACCCAATTAATATTAAGCTGATGATCGAGGTAAAGGATCTTAAGAAAAGTTTTGATGATGTAGAAGTTCTAAAAGGAATTTCAACCACTTTTGAAAAGGGAAAGGTAAATCTAATTATTGGGCAGAGTGGTTCGGGGAAAACGGTTTTCCTTAAAAGCTTATTGAATGTTTATCAGCCATCATCAGGAGAAATTCTTTTTGACGGAAAGGATATCAATATCATGACAAGGGAAGAAAAGCAGCATTTACGTTCCGAGATCGGAACCGTATTCCAGGGAAGCGCCCTGTTTGATTCCCTGACCGTTGAGGAAAACATCATGTTCCCTCTGGATATGTTTACAAACTTATCCTACAGGGAGAAAAGAAAGAGGGTATCTGAAGTAATCGGAAGGGTGCATTTGGATAAGGCCAATAAAAAGTTTCCTTCAGAAATTTCCGGCGGTATGCAGAAGCGTGTTGCCATTGCCCGGGCTATTGTAAACAATCCCAAATATTTGTTCTGTGATGAGCCAAACTCCGGACTGGACCCTTATACATCCAATGTAATCGATGATTTATTGCTTGAGATTACCAAAGAATATAATACCACCACAATCATCAATACGCATGATATGAATTCTGTAATGACGATTGGCGAGAAAATTGTTTATTTAAGATTAGGTATTAAAGAATGGGAAGGAAACAAAGACATTCTTATTACCGCAGGCAATAAGAATCTTATTGATTTCGTTTATTCATCAGAACTGTTTAAGGAGCTAAGAGAATATTTACTTGAAAATAATAAAACTATTGATAATACAATCACTAAATTGGATGACAATGAAAAAAATACTTAGTATAGCATTTTTAGGACTTTCCTTATTTGCTTCAGCCCAGATTTCCCTTGCGGGAAAGGCCAACCTTATCTTCCCGACGGGCTCACCGTCATGGAAAAATATTAAAGGAACAGTGAATGACGCCATTGAAGGTGAAGGAAAAAACAATGCAGGATTTAATGTGGGGCTTTCCCTGAAGGTAGGACTGCCAACCTCTTTTTTTGTGATGCCGGAACTATATTATACCAACTTTAAAAATGAATTCACAGCAGCCAACACAACTTTTGACATCAAGCACAGCCGTATAGACCTTCCCGTACTTTTAGGATATAACATCTTGGGAAATACCCTGGGGGTTTTTGTGGGGCCTGTGGCAAGCTATAATTTAAGCAAGGAAGATACCTTTAACGATTTTAAGGAAAATGCCCGGGATAACTTTACGGTAGGATATCAGTTCGGAGCCCAGGTTGAAATTCAAAAGCTGATTATCAATGCAAGATATGAAGGCGCCTTCAGCAAGGATTCAAGGGATTTTATCAACAGGGTTTCCGGAGAGGAGATCAGATATGACAACCGACCAAATTTATTTATGGTAGGTTTGGGATATAAATTTTAATCCCGCGGAAATAACAACTATAAAAAATCCTCAAATTTAAATTTGAGGATTTTGATTTTTATCCTGGGCGTCAAGCTCTGCCTGTCGTTTTGCAATTTCAGCAGCCTGCTTTTCCAATTCTTCTTTATCTTTCTGTAGTTGTTTAAACTCTTTCCTCCTTTGCTCTGCTTTTACAGCACTGCCCTTGCTTACATAGCCCACCATTCCTCCGATAATCAGCCCGATACCAATCCCTCCCATAATTCCCATGATGTGAGGAAGCCCGATTTTATCTACAGTAAAATCAGTTGTAAGGTAAAAAAGTAATGCCGATAAGGCCAGAAGGATAAGTCCAGTAATTGATAAACTCTTCATAATATTGTGTTTGTGGTTAATAAAGCCTTACCAAATTTAGTGAAATTTAATAAGGCTTTGCTCAAGATTAAAAATTTATTCGTTTATATTTTTCCGCCGGCAGCCTTATAATACTCCAAAGCTTTTGGCAGATCTTTCTGAATATCTGAAATCCTGGTCTCAGGATTCGGGTGGGTAGATAAAAATTCCGGCTGTCTGTTTCCTGAAGATGCGGATTCCATCCTGTTCCAGAAAGGAATGGCTTCCCTTGGGTCATATCCTGCCATAGACATCAGGTATAACCCCATTTCATCAGCCTCGGATTCCTGGTTTCTTCCGTACTTCAATAAAGCAACCTGCGATCCTATAGGGTAAACCTTCTGGAAAACGCTCGCCCATTGGGCATTGGAAATACTTCCACCTAAAATGGCTCCTCCGTATTGGGCTACCATGGCCTGGGAGATCCTTTCATTTCCATGTCCCGCCAGAGCATGGGAAACTTCATGCCCTAACACTACAGCAAGGCCGTTATCATTTTTGGTAACCGGCAAAATTCCTGTGTATACGGCTACTTTACCACCCGGCATACACCAGGCATTCAATTCATTGCTTTGCAGAAGATTAAACTCCCAGTTGTAATTGGCCAGATCAGCAGATCTGCCTATATTCTGATAATATTTTTCCGCAGCAGCTTTTATTCTGCTTCCCACAGTAACCACTCTCTTGGCGTCAGCCGTTCCTGTAATCACTTTGGATTTAGCTAAGGTAGTTTTATATTCCTGTGCAGACATTGTTAAAATTTCCGAATTATTGGCCAATTGCAGAGATGATCTCCCTGTGATCGGGTTAGTGGTGCAAGCTGCAACAGACAATGCAACTGCCCCTATTCCTAGTAAGTTTTTTATTTTCATAGTTTCGAGTGTTATTAGTTCATGCTTAACAATTATTATTCCAAAACATTTTATAAGAATATATTTGCATACAATTTGCTATTTAAATTTAATAATTATTTCTATCATGAAAAAGTATATTTCAATGCTATTTGTTTTTGGATTTCTATTGTTTTTCCAAAGCTGCTCTTCCCAAAATTCGATGGATTCCAAAACAGTAGACGCTCTGGTCAATTCCCAGGAGTTCACATTTAACGCACAGAGGGCGAATCCTACCAATTATGACGTCATCAATATCATGAATTCCATGCCTAATTCAACCTCAACCAGAATATTGGAATTAAACGCAGGATATACCGTTGAGCTAAGAAATAATGTTCTTGACGTTGTTTTACCTTATTTTGGAAGGTCATTCAATCCTACTTATGGCAATAGTGACAACAGCTACAGATTTACCTCCAAAGATTTTACGGTGAATAAGTCTCAGAATAAGAAAGGAAACTGGGTGGTAAGAATTAAGCCTAATGATACTCAAAATGTTGATGAGATCATAATTGAAGTGTATAAAAACGGAAAAGCCTTTACCTCAGTAAGGAGTAGTAACAAACAGCCTATATCTTATGACGGGTATATTTCTAAAAATGAAGAAAGGGCTAAACCTTAGTCCGGTCGGATAAAAATTTTTCCACAAATAATTTTGCTTCGGTACTGGGATTTGAAACCATAGCCGAAGCATTTTTTTTATGCTGTATATAAGCTTCTTCCAGAGAATCGTTTTTTTTCATCATGGATAAAATATATTCCTGTACCCAGTATTCAAACCTTTTTTCCGCCTGTCTGGTTCTTACTTCATCAAATCGTCCGGTTTTCTTTTTGAGGATAATAAATTCATTGATTTTTGCATAAACTTCTCCCAGTCCTTCATTGCGCAGTGCAGACCCCAACAGCACAGGGATTTTCCAGTCTTTTTCCTTTGGCGGAAGAAAGTCCAGGGCCCGCTTTAATTCTAATCGTGTACTTTTTGCCTTCTGCAGATTATCCTGGTCTACCTTATTAATAAAAATAATATCCACCATTTCCATTATACCCCGTTTGATCCCCTGAAGTTCATCACCACCACCAATGATCTTCAAAAATAAAAACACATCAGTAATATCTGCCACCAAAACTTCAGACTGCCCTACCCCTACCGTTTCAATCAGGATATAATCAAAACCGGCAGCCTCGCAGATCATCATGGTTTCAAAAGTAGTGTTGGCCACCCCGCCCAGAAAGCCTGAACTTGGGGAGGCACGTATGAATGCATTTTCTTCTTTGGCCAGCTCTTCCATTCTGGTCTTATCCCCCAAAATGCTGCCCTTATTAACAGCGGAACTTGGGTCTATGGCCAGAACCGCCACTTTCTTCCCATTGGAAATCGCCAGTCTTCCGAAATTTTCTATGAATGTTGACTTTCCGGCTCCCGGAACCCCGGTTATTCCCACCCTTACGGAATTTCCGGTAAAAGGCATGATCTTCTTCAATAATTCTTCTGCCTGTAGCCTGTGCTCGGCTTTCTTACTTTCAACTAAGGTAATGGCTTTTGCAATCAGGCGCTTGCTTCCTGACCTTATCCCTTCAAATAGCTCTTCTGTAGAAAATTTCATTAAGCCAAAAATATAAAAATAACCTGCAAAATGCCATAATAATGAAAGTTAATTTTATCTTTTAACAATAGATCAGGAGAGAACTGATTGTAAATATTATTCCCGGGAAACTAAAAAACGAGGACAGACCCTTTTTCAGTAATCAAAACTTTAGATTCCCTGATCTTAGTGCCCGGAAAGAAATAAAATAACGGAACAATGGTGGAAATTACTTATTGCCAAAAGTCCCTGATTGAGAATTTGGGGAAATTAAATCCGGCATGCAACAGGCCTTGGTTCAGCGAAGCTGTTTCCAAAGCACATCTCCGGATTTTTTATCCGGACAATTTCATCAGAATAGTTAGTCAGTTTATCCAGGATCTACAGCATTTTATCAGCTAACCCGTCAACTGTGCAGATATTCAGGTGAAAACTATTTTCCGAAGAGATACAATTTATCGGGTTAAATATCTATCTGCTTTTTAATGCTGTAAATCTTGAATATTGCCATTAGGTATGAACCGAACCGGATTAAAAAAAGCTGCCACTATTGGTCTGAGGTTTAAATCACTTTATGTCCTCGGTGGTCGGTGCTCCATTGACAACGCGCCATAAGCCCAGCGGGTTTTCATTTTGTAATTCCATCGGCAGAAAATTCAGATCCCAGTTTTGGTAAGTGATGGGTTTCAAAAATCGTCTGATAGAGTAAGGCCCTACTGCTGTAAATCTACTGTCACTTGTTGCAGGATACCCGCCTCCATGATGTGTTGCATAAAGCGGCTGGATACCATTCGAAAAGTTATTAAGCATTAATCGGCCAACCCTATTGGATACTGTTTCAATAAGTTCTTGATTATTCTGCAAATCAGATTCTTCGCCGAATATGCAGGCCGTTAACTGATTGACAAAATGCCGTGATAATGCGTTCAGCTCATCCTGATCTTTATACGTAACTACAATAGAAAAGGTGCCAAAAACCTCTTCTGATAAATTTTCATGGGCTAAAAATGTCGGTACGTCTGTTTTTAAGACAATAGATTCTACTGAGATTCCGTCTCCTGGTTTTCCTTTTGCTAACACCTCTACCTGGCTTATGTCTAAAGCTGCCATCTTTCCTTTTCTGAATGACTCGGCAATTTTTTCTGTCAGCAAGGCCTGAGGCTCTGTATCTTTTAA
This sequence comes from Chryseobacterium gossypii, assembly GCF_041361455.1. Taxonomy (NCBI): domain Bacteria; kingdom Pseudomonadati; phylum Bacteroidota; class Flavobacteriia; order Flavobacteriales; family Weeksellaceae; genus Chryseobacterium; species Chryseobacterium gossypii. The sequence continues at coordinate 14,447 of NZ_JBGCUR010000003.1, forward strand.
TTCATTTTGTAAGGCTGTTGCAAAGACATTAAGCTCTTCTGTGTCAGGGACAATCAATACCCCGTTATTGGTACAGTACTGGCCGGCTTTATCCACTAAAAAGTCTTTGAAGGTCCGGGCAAATGCAGCCGTATTTTTCTTCCAATAATCCTGCAGCACAAAAACGGGGTTTACACTGCCCATTTCGGCAAACACAGGGATAGGTTCTGGTCTTTTGCTGGCTATATCAAAAATGGCCCGCCCACCGGGAATAGATCCTGTGAAACCTATAGCTTTAACCAATTCATGCCGGACAAGAAACTGTCCTCCTTCATTGCCATTAGAAAATATCTGACCGAAAAGTTCCTTAGGATAGCCCTCTTTTTCCAAAGCTGCTTTAACAACTTTTTCCATATAAACACTTGTTTTTGGATGTGCCGGATGAGCCTTTACAATTACCGCACATCCGGCAGCAAAAGCAGAGGATGTATCAACACCGGCGGTTGAAAATGCAAAAGGCCAGTTGCTTGCTCCGAAAACAGCAACGACACCAACACCCTTCCCAATAGTTCTAAGGTTGTAATTTGTTTGGTCTCCAAAATACAGTTCCGTATCAATACGGATATCCAAAATATAACCTTTCAACAATGCGTCGGCATTAGCCCGCCAGGCTTCTACCAACCATTCTTTTTCGGCACGGAGAGTCTCTTTTGATATGTTCGTTTCCTCATGTGCAATTGAAATAATTTCTTCATCCGTATTTTCAATGGCATGAGCAATCGCTAATAATAAATCAGAACGTTCTTTTACATTCCTGTTTTTGTACTGTAAATAGGCCTGGTGTGTCTGTTTTACAGTTTTGTCTATAATGTCTGTTGAAGTAAATGAATCCATTTTTTTGATATAACTGATGATTATTAAAAAGAATAGCAGCCCGTATCAGGTGCGGGTTTTATGGAAAGAAAGAATCCGCAACTGCCTGAGCAATCTGATGATCCTGTTCAGGAGTCCCGCCACTTACCCCAACTGCTCCTACCAATAATTTATCGAGGTAGAGCGGGATTCCGCCACCAAAAGTGACTATTTTCCCTTCAAGCATAGTTTCTATTTGGAAAAAGGATGCACCGGGCTGTGTCATTACCTGCAGATCTTTAGTCGAAAGCTGAAAAATAACAGAAGTATAAGCTTTTTTCGGAGCTAATTCTTTGCTTACAAGCTTAGCGTCTTTCATGCTTAAAAAGACTAAAGGCAATCCTGAAGCATCCACGATACTAACAGATACCGGAACCCGGAGTAGCTCAGCCGTATGGGTAGCGGTTTGCAGAGCTCGAAGCAGATTTTCTGTCTCAAAATACGCCTTAATATCTTTCATATTGACTTTAATGTAATGGGGCGTTTTGTTTTTTTGTCCAGTTGTCTGCTTCTGTCTTTTTAACCACATCAATGAATTCTTTCGGACAAATATTACGGTATAATCCTTCATCGCTTTCTGCCACTTCTACCATTTTATCAATCATTTCTTTCGGATCATATTGTTCGTAAGGGAATTGCGGATCTTTAATATTAACCTGCTCTACTGTCAGGCTGATATTATTCTTTTTCGCTTCCTCTCTTAATTGTGTAACCTGAGGTAATAATTCAACACATGCAATTACATTGTGCCCGTTTTTTGCCAATTGTAAAGCTGTTCCTTTTCCTAATCCGCTACCAGCTCCCGTAATTAAAATTTTTTTTGCTTTCATTGTATATTTTATTTTACAGTATATAATGTCTATTGTGTCAAATTGAATGCCACCAGATGGTGAAAAATTTATATTTCTGATATTTTCAGACATTCATTATTTAATCACTGTTTTCTCATTTAAAATTTACATTAAAAACTAATTTTTTGATATTATTTTCAAGTAAACTTTATTATACTATGAATTTTATATAAAAAAATAATTACAATATTGTATATTACATAGAAAATTAACTAAATAATTAAAAAAAATTCATAAAATATCAATAATATTTAACTTTATCTGAATTTATTCATTACTAGGGCATCTTGAGACAAATTTTTGAAAGTATTACGTTCGGACAAATTGTCTAATTCGTAAAATAATTAATAATTTTTAATTAACAATTTAACGAAACAGTATTTATTATTGAAAAAGTTGTTATTTTTACGCATATTTCATGAACAGAGATGAGAAAAAAAATTAAAAAAAAACACATATTCTTATTGTTTTTATTTTCTTTATTATGTTGCGATTCGGAATCAAATAAAAAATATTATGAAAATTTTGATATCTCATTAATAAAACAAAGCAAAGATCTTAAGGCTTCCGGTGATATCAATGCGTTCCTGAAGTTACAGCAGAAATATCTTAATCAAGCTGAAAAGATCGGTTATAACGAAGGAAAAGGAATTTGCTATGTTAATCTTGCCCTCGTCAGTTTTGCCAGAGCTGATTCTCAAAAAAATTTGTTTTTGCTTAAACAAGCCGAAAGGGAGCTTAAAAACTCGGAAAAACCCGAACATTTAACAATTCTTTATAATGGATTTACTACTTATTATATGAATATGAATATGTATGAAAATGCATATTATGAAAGTAATAAGGCGTTCAATGAGTTGAAAAAAATTAAAAACAAAGAGCTGAAAAATGAACTTTCTGCCTCGGCATTTCTAAAAAGATCTATGTACTTTTACTATAAATCACAATATGATTCCGCCTTTTTTTATATGAATAAGTGCAATACCATTGAAAAGAATGCATTGAATGAGGGTATTTTAGCAAGTTTTTATATGGATGGGAGGAAATTTGATTCTGCTTATATCCATATTAACCGTGCCCTCGACATTATTGGAAATAAAAAAACAGCTGCACAGCATCAGTACAGTACTTACCTGACTCTTGGACAATATTATTTTATGCTTAAACAGTATCCCGCAGCTGAACAGGCCTATATGAAGGCTATGGAAACGGCATCCTCGGTAAAAAAAGTATATGGAGCCAATCCGGAATTGTATGGAGCACTTGCCGCGCTATATAAGGCTGAAGGTGATAAGGAAAAATCAAATTACTATGCCGAGAAGTTTAAGGCTGAAAATAAAATTCTTGAAAAAAACAGGAGTGAAAATATAAACCCTGCTATTGATGAATTTATTGGAAACATTAAAAACGAGGGAAATAATATAGTTGACAATAAGACAAAAATTTTTGGGGTACTGGCTTTACTTTATCTGACTGTAGGATGCTATGGCTATTGGAAAATAAAACGGATGTATCATAGAAAATACAAATTGGAGAAATATGCCGAGAACCTCAAAAAAAAGCTGGGCAATGATAAGTATAATGAAGTGGTGATGCTTGCTAAAAATAGTGATCCTCTTTTTTTACCCAAGTTCAGGGAACTCCATCCCGGATTTATCGAAAAACTGCTTCAGATGAGTCCTTTTCTGGGAAAATCGGAATTATTGCTCAGCGCTTTTATAAAGCTTCATTTTACAACTAAAGAAATTGCATCCTATACTTCAATACAACCGCAGTCTGTACAACAAAAGAAGAGAAGGTTAAGAAAAAAGCTTGGAATTTCAAGTGAAGTAGACCTGTATAATTTTTTTGATACATTAACTGCTGATCAAGAATAATTATCCTGGCGTATGAAGTCTAAAGAATATATAAGATTACTATTTTTAGTATTCTTTTTAATTGGTTGTTCAGACCCGGCCGAGGATCAGTTTAAATCTTTTGATTTACCTCTTATCCGGGAAAGTCTGAAACTAGAGTATTCAGGAAAGCTGCGGAATTATACTGAACTGCAGAGAAAATATCTGAAACAAGCGGAGAGGGAAAATTACAAGGGAGGGATAGCCACCTGCCACATCAATCTTGGAAGAATAAACCTGTATAATGATACCAAAGAGTATCTGTTCTTATTAAAAAAGGCTGAAAGTGAACTGGAAGATACCAGAAACCCGGCTCAAAAAGGAAGACTTTTTACAGAATACTCTTTATACTATAATTATTTGAGTATGCATACCTATGCAATTTATTATAATAATAAAGGGATTAAAGAATTAAGAAAAATAAATGATCCTTTAATAAAAAGATATCTTCTTGCGGATGCTTTCCGGGCAAAAGGAGAAATCTATAAAAATTTACTCAAACTGGATTCCGCCTATACTTATTTTCAGAGATCCCGTATTTTGAAAAAAAGAGTATTAACAGATGTACTGTTGGCTGAGTATCATGTAAACAACAATACGCTGGACTCCGCAAAGTCTTATTTAGGATCTGTCCTTGATCTATCCAGGAACAGGTATCTTCCTTATGAGGTTGCACGTATATATAAAGTATCAGGAGATTATGAGATGAGGCTGAACCGTTATAATGAGGCTGAAAGAGCATATTTAAACGCATTAAAAGCATATAAGCAGGCTAAAATGTTTGATAATACCCGCAGCAGATTGTATATATTACTTGCGGATGTTTATCAGAAAAAAGGCGATTGGAACAAGGCTGAGTACTTCAGAGATAAGTATCACCTGGAACATGAGTCTATCAACAAAAATACGCAGGCAAATTATCCTCAGGCCAGAAATAAGTTTATAGAAGACATTAAACAGGATAATGAAACAGAAAAGTTTAAAATATTGATTTTTATCGCCTTTTTAATTCTTTTTCTCATTATAGAAGGAGGGTATATTTATACCGTAATAAAAAAGGTACACCATCAAAAATACCTGTTGCAGAATGAAACAAGTAATTTGCAAAGGGAATTCTACAATAAAAAATATAATGAAGTCATAGCCTTAGCGAGAAAAAATGATTCTTCTTTTTTAATGAGATTTAAGGAAATTTATCCCGAATTTATAGAGAAACTGCAAAAGATCAATCCAGAACTGGAAAATTCAGAATTAACATTCTGTGCCTACATAAAACTAAATTTCACCACCAAGGAAATTGCTTCTTATACTTTTGTACAGCCAGGTTCTGTACAACAACGAAAGAGGAGGCTGAGAAAAAGGCTTCACTTGTCCAGCGACGTCGACTTGTATAAATTTTTTAATGAGTTCTGAATAATTAACCGTCGTCAGCAATTTGTTTACTGGTTTATACAGTTCTTTAAATGATTCATATAACGGGTTGAGATAAGATTTTCACAGCACACGATCTTAGATACATCATCTTTTATTAATACTGTAAACTAATTTTCAGATACATCAGGCAATTTTTTCCATTAATTTTCTGAAAGTTGTAATGGAAATTGATAATAACTACCCTATTATTTCATTAAACAGCGGGATTAAGGCTATCCTACTTTGGTCATACTTTTATTTTTCCTCTTTTATTGATTTAAGTTTCGAATAGCATTAAGATTATTTTAAATATTGATAATCAATATATTACATCTTCTGTATGATCTGTGTAGGAGCCTGTTTTTTTTATTTTTTATAGCGTTAAGGTACTTTTGCGGAAAGAAACAGATACAGTTAACAGGTTTATTAAAATCCAGAAATATTATAATGTTTAACTGTATGCCTTATAAACATAAAGTATCGAAAAAAAAATATATTATGAAAACACAAATTTTATCCATTTCCATGTGGTTATTCGCTTTTGTCCTCTGTTCGGGGCAAACCGGCAATGTAGGTATTGGAACTACAGATCCCAAAAGAACATTGGATGTAAACGGTAACCTAAGGGTGCGTACCATTGCCAATAAAAAAGACAGTATCAACACCTATAACCGGGTACTTATCGGGAATAGTGCGGGAAATATAGATTACATTCCTCTAGACGCTTTCAACGTTACGCAACCCAATGTTAAGACCATTAAATTTGCATCGGGAAGTTTCCCTCTTGTAGAAAACAGCAGTACAACAACCTATACCCCGCCCGTCACTATCGGGAATCTTTCAGTCCGGTATAAAGCATATGAGGAATGCAGCCCTGTTCCTTTTGGTGGATGCTGGTTCAGTGGCAAATTGGAATTCCGCTATAACAGAAATAATGGTATGGGTAGCCGGTGGGTTTCTTCAACAACCGGATCGGGAAGCGGTGGAAGTATTAACAGTTACAATTCGGGAACAGTATTGGGAGTTACTCCCCAACAAATAAATGACACTTATGGTTGGAATGAAATTAACTATGAATATGCTAACGGTAACAACGATATTACCACTACAACATTAAACTTGTTCACAACCAATGAAGTTTACAGGATATCATTTATAGTATACGAAAACCAAGATGCTGACGGAGGCACTAATACACCTGCTGTTCCGGGTACTGTAACTATTTTTGTAGAACGTTTAACCAACGATTAAAAAGATTCTAAAAACACACAAATTTTGATTAAATTAAGATGTTCCCACATCACAATACTTGATATCAGTTTATTCTTAAAAATAATTAATTATATTAACTCTGACAGAAAAGCAGCAAGTAAGATTGCTGCTTTTTAAATAGATAAACTTTCAGCCCACACCAATGCAAAAGAGTTATAATTCGGAAACATTCATAAAGGCAGTCTTATTGGAAACCCGGTTAAAAATTTTATCAACTGAGCTTAAACTTCTTATCCAACTATAATGTATTTTAAAATTACGAATAGATCATCTGTTTTCCTTCTTTGGGCATGCTGTTTACTGATAAGTATGGCGGCGGCCGTAGTGATGATTATCGGATCCTTAATTTTTCCGGAACAACGGGTTATCATTGCAGTATTGGGAATTTTTTTCTTTGCCATTATTTTCCTGATCCTTCTGGGTGTAAATGTTTTTGATTTTGAGAACTCCGGAGAGGTCATCGTGATCAGAAATTATGGCATATTAAATCATCTGTTCGCCAACCGTTATCACAGAAAATTAGAGCTCCCACGGGATAAGATTCTGGCACTTGAAATTAAAAGAACAATGATAAAAAAATATCTTAAAGTAAAGATAGAACGGTATGATGGGACCAGGATGATTGTTTTTTTCTCCATCTCCTATCTTTCCGACATAGATATTCTACAACTCACTGAAAGTGCAGGCCATAAATATCCAAACGGATCTATTCTTCTAAAGAATAAGACTAAATAATCATATCGAAAAGAATGACTTATCGGATAAAAGTATATCCTATTATTTGTTTTATATAGAACTACTTAAAAACAAAATAAATCATGTGTATCTCATATTGTATTTATAACATCCGTTAAGCTATAATTTTAAAGTTTTTTACGACTACACAGATACTACATAGACTGATAATCTTACTGAGGCTCTCAAAATAGATTTATATTTGCCCGGTAACAAGCTCTGATGATATGACCTTATTGCTGATAGTGCTTAGTTTCTTGCTCTGAAATAGAATAACAAAAATAATGTTAATTAATAAGCATAATTATGGAAAATCATGAAGAATTTATATGGCAGCCCAATATTGTAACCATAAAAATGTCGGCGGAATATATATCTTCAGTAGCCATCGAGGATAGTTTTGAGATCCCTCTGCCCCGACAGCCCGGGCAACAATATGATTTTTCCACTTTACAGATCGTTACCGGATTAAGAAAGACGGATAAAACTACAGAGTTTTTATTGGATAAAGACCTTTCTCAGGGAATACAATTTATTATAAGCACCATGCCTGCTAAGGAAGAGAGCAGACAAACCGGATTATCATTGAAAGTTTCAAAAAGTGAATGACACTATAAAAAAGGGTAAACGGATCTTTTTTTCTGACGAAAATAGCAAAAAACGTCAGCCAAAATAAAATTTTCACATAATATAAACCAGATTGTTTCAGCTATGGTAAAGCAATTCTCTACAATTTGTATAATTCACATCAATTAAAGAAAAATTATGAAAAAAACACTATTATTTTGTCTATCATTAATGGCTGCCACATTGGCAAACGCCCAAAATGATAATTGCTCAGGGGCCACGCCATTAACAGTGGGCACCGATTTTACTTCAGGAGCCATCACTTCCACCAACGTTGGCGCTACTACGGACGGTGCACTGCCTTCATGTAACACAGATGCTGTGGAGAATACCTGGTTTAGCGTAGTGGTTCCGGCAAGTGGAAATCTTAAGATAGAAACCCGTGAAGCTCCGGGATCTTTATTTGATGATTCGGTACTTACCGTGTACAGCGGAACCTGTGGTTCTTTGACAGGAATTGGATGTAATGATGACGGGGATTATGATTCTTTTTCATTTCTTACACTTATAGGACAAACCCCGGGAACCACATTATACATAAGCGTATGGAAATATGATTCCGATACAAGCAACGGAGAATTCCAGATTTCGGCGTATGATTTCCAGCCACTTGCTAATGACAATTGCTCAGGAGCCATACCATTAACAGTGGGCACCGATTTTAGTTCAGGAGCCATTACTTCCACCAACGTTGACGCTACTACGGACGGTGCACTGCCTTCATGTAACACACATGCTGCAGACAACACCTGGTTTAGCGTAGTGGTTCCGGCAAGTGGAAATCTCAAGATAGAAACCCGTGAAGCTCCGGGATCTTTATTTGATGATTCGGTACTTACCGTGTACAGCGGAACCTGTGGTTCTTTAACGGAAATTGGGTGTGATGATGACGGAGATAATGATTATTTTTCACTTCTTACACTTACAGGGCAAACCCCGGGAACCACATTATACGTAAATGTATGGAAATTTGATCCCGGTACAGACAACGGAGAATTCCAGATTTCGGCGTATGACGATACACAATTGTCTACTCATGAGGTGGCTGACAGCAGAAAAAAAATCGGTGTATCTCCAAATCCTTTCCGTGATTTTCTTACAATTTCTGATGTATCGAAAGTGAAATCAGTGAATATTATTGACACATCCGGAAAACTGCTTAAAACCATTGAAAAACCGTCTGCTTCTCTTTATCTTGGTGATTTAAAGGAAGGAATTTATTTGGTCACCTTAAAAATGGATGACGGTAGTACAAAAACTATAAAAACCATAAAGAAATAATCCATTTTAACATAACATAAGAAGAGACTGACCAAAGGTCAGCCTCTTTTAATTTTATCAGTTTTTGCCTGTACCTCCTTCATGTAGAGGGTTCTCAAGAGGCTATCAAATCTTAGGCAGCCTCCTTTTATTACCGGCAATTGCTTTAATGATTTGTAAATTAAAGCCAGTTAGGAACGGGTGGTCAGTTTCATTCTGAATCAACTGATTATTTTATAGTTTATCTGCATTTTGTTTAACGCCTGGAGATTTTTGCAGGGCTAGTTGCCCCCTGTTCATACAATTCCTTGAAACGGTAAAAGCAACGGCGTGAATGAGCCATCACTTTATACGTCTTTGATACATTTAATATTTTCAAACATTTCTCTTTGTGATTTTTCAATCAATGGCTGAAAGAATTTGCTATATTTGTTATCAACCAAAATAATGAGCATGAAAAAACACATCGCTACAGCAGTATTAATGGCTGTAGTACTGACCGCCTGTACATCCAGAAACGCTACTCCTACAACAGCTACAGGATCCGCCACGTCTACCGCCGGGCAGATAGCCCAGGGAAAAACCATTTTTGAGAACTCCTGCGGAAAATGTCATAAACTGCCGGATCCTACAAAGCATACTTCCGTACAATGGGTAGGAATCATGAACGCCATGGCTCCAAAAGCCAAGCTGACCGATGAGCAGCATCAATGGGTTTATGATTATATCGTTTCTGTAAAAAAATAATTCCTCAACTATTCACTTTAAAAGATAAGATCATGAAAAAAGTAATTTTAAGTATTTTTTCAGGGTTTGCCCTGCTGGTTTCATGCGGGCCTAAAAGCGTAGCCGTCACCGGGCCGAAATATACCTCGTCTGAACAGCTTGCGCAGGGGAAAACGATTTTCGAGAGCTCATGCAACAAGTGTAACAAACTACCGGACCCTGCAAAGCATGATGAGCAGGGATGGATAAAAACTTTGAGCAGAATGGCCCCGAAAGCCAGACTGACCGATGAGCAGCATCAGATGGTTTATGATTATCTGATTTCTGTCAATAAAAAATAAGCTTTCAATGAAAGCTTATTTTTTTAATTCAATCCCCAAGCCCGGTTTTTCCGAGAGAATTATCTTGCCTCTGTCTACAAAGCTGCCTGTGGCATCGTCATTGGATATGAGACTGGCCCCGTCCAGATCCGCGTAATCCGTAAGACCGGCTAAAGCGCTGCCTGCAGAAATACCTACTGAAGATTCGGTCATACAACCTATCATTATCTTATAGCCCAGTTCTTTTGCTTTCCGGATCATCCTGAGAGCTGGAGTAAGCCCTCCGCATTTCATGAGCTTGATATTTACACTTTTGTAGTAGGGCACCAGCTCTTCCAAGGACCAGAGGTCCTGGCAATCTTCATCTGCCATCCAATTGGCAAAACTTTCTTTTCTCAGTATTTTATAGCAATCAACGGGTCTCGGCTGCTCCAGATAGGAGAATCTCTGAACCCCGGGATTATTTTGCAGCCATATGCAGTCTTCATCTGTAAAACTGGTGTTGGAGTCTAAGGCAATATCCCTGTTCAATTGCAAAAGCTCTCCGATATGGTCCTTATTCAGCCCCTTACATTTTACTTTAAACTTCTTCCAACTGCTTTTTTCAATTTTTCTGATCTGAGCATTAATATCGTCCACAGAAATAGTAATTGAGCTTTCCGTAAGGTTGTCAGAAGGCAGCCGGTTAAGCTCTATAAAGCTTTTGTTTTCAAGCTTTCCGAAAAGATCCCAATAAGCACAATCCAAAGCGGAAAGCAAAAACGGATGCAGGTCCAGACGTAACAGGAAGGCAAAAAACTCATCCGGATGTGTGATCTCCCGGGCTTCGACTGCTGTCCGGATCTCTTCCAGTTTCACTATAAATCCGGTAAGGTCAATCCGGTAATAGTCTATTGCAACGCATTCCCCGTAGCCTTTTCTGCTTTGGTGGGAAAGTTCTACCAGCAAAGACTGCCTCACGGTATAATTGCCGTAAGAAATGGAGAATGTGTCTTTCAGCTGAAGCGCCCTGATCTTAAATTTTATCTGCATTTTCTAACTTATCCAATGTCGGAATGATCCTATTTTTACCCATGTCCCGTTAATTTTCTCATATATCTCCACAGATCCGTGACCGTCCAGCCCTCCACAGGAGACAGAGCTTTCGACGAGACAAACCCTTTTGTTCCTGTTAAAGAAGGGAACAGAAATCTTTCTTATACACCTGTTCTTATATTTTTCATTAAATCCTGTCCAGAAGTCTTTTCCTGAATCCCGAATGATTTTATCCAGCTCCCCGGTTGTTATATAGCTTAATTTTTTATTAATCTTATGCTGGTTCAGCTCAAACCCTGATAAAATCTTATTCTCCCGGTTATAGTGAGCCGAATCCTTTGCCTGAAAGTCTGCGTTATATTCCAGACTGATTCCCAAAGGCAGCGGTACCTCATCTGTATTTTCCGGTTCAAAATGAACTTCTTCGGGTGAAATGTGGTAAACATAATAATCTTTTGGCCCGAGCTCCGCACTGTCATTTTTGATCAACTGATTTAAAACCTCATATATCAGATCCGAAGTTCCTTCATCCGGGACAGAATCGGTCCCCAAAGTCTTTTTATCACATGAGATCAGTAACAGCCCGAGCAAAAGAATATAATGTTTCATGTATTAAAGCTACGAAAAAGGAGACTTATCTGGTCTCCTCTTTCTTTTTATTTTGTCTTTTCGGCATTTTATTTTTTACAAATATTTCCCTGTCATTCAAAAAATCAACCATATTTTTACAATAGCTGAACCTTTTGGCTTGTCTGATCTGTTCCAGGGCCATTTTGTAATCTTCTTTCTTCTCAAATAAAAATGCTTTGCAATACAATATATCCGCTTTATCTATACCTTTAATATTCAAGGCAAATTCTATCAGCTTCTCTGCCTCTTCATAATCCTCATTATCCAGAAGGCAGCTGATGTAATATTTCGGTGTATTCACATTACTGACATTACTCTGCATAGCACCTTCAAAATAAATTTTTGCGGTTTCGTAATCTTTAAGAATCTCAGAATATATTCTTCCCATCAGACAAAGGCTGTCTGCATCTTCAGGGTCGTAAGACAAGGCGTAATTCAATGCTTCCAGGCATTGCGTAAGGCTGTATGGATAATTATCCAGTGCCTCAAAATAATATTTGTTCTTAGTTAAGGTCATTTTTGTAGTTTTTAAGTTCGTTTTTCAGAATATTTCTTTGTTTCCTGAAAGATTTATCCTGGTAATTCCTTTTAAAATCTGTTCCCGAAAATGTGCGTACCGGATCTTCTCTCTGCACCTGTAAATGATTGTTCCAGGTTTCCTGCAATCTCTTTTCCAGCTGCCGGATATGGTGGGCCATCACTTTTTCTTTTAATCTTATGACGGAAAGCTTTTTATTTTCCAGCTGTGAGCGGGAATCCTGCACGAAAACACTTTGCCCGGAAGGCCAATGGGTAGCTCTGACGGCAGTATTCACTTTATTTACATTTTGCCCTCCGCTGCCCTGGCTTCTGGCCGTCTGAAACCGGATATCTTTTTCTTTGAAATCTATCTTCTTTACGTCTTCAATTTCGAAAACGCCAATGAACCAGTTGCTTCTTTTATGCAGCTTTCTGAATGTGCTTTTCCCAATCCAGCAAATGCTTCCCAACCAGCTTTTAAGGAATTTTGAAACTTCATTTCCTTTTAAAAGCAAGGTTACCGATTTTAAGGCCAGATTCTCATCACCGTTTTCACGATGGATGATTTCATAGTCTATTTTATTCTGTTTAGCTTCCTCCAGAAAGATCTTCAGGATCTTAGCAGCAACCCACTGGCATTCCAAAGGTCCTCTTCCGGAGGTTATCTGTATCAGCTTTTCCATTTATTTGGTATTTCACTTAATTTACGGATTGATCCTCTTTTTAATGTTATTTGTCCATTCTTACGATCCTGGGCTGAAAAGTCCCAAGAATATCCACCAGCTCAGTCTGGGCATTCATTACCTCATTGATGTCTTTATAGGCCATCGGAGCTTCTTCAGCATTTCCGCCCATCAGAACGACCTTTTTTGACTTCAATTCTTTTTTGATATCATTTTGAGTAAAAAGGCTTCTGCATTCTGCCCTGGAGAAAGCTCTTCCTGCTCCATGTGATGCCGATCTCAGGGAATCCGGATTTCCTTTTCCGCGAACAATAAACCCTTTTGCCGTCATGGTCCCGGGGATCATTCCGAGCTCATTTTCATCAGCCGGGGTAGCTCCCTTTCTGTGAACAATCACTTCCCTTCCATTGTGAATTTCCTTCCATGCAAAGTTGTGATGATTTTCAATCCTGGCTTTTACTCTGCCTCCCACAGCCTTCACCAGTCTCCTGTGGATATCGTCATGACATGCTGAGGCGTAATCTCCTGCCAGACTCATTGCCACCCAGTATTCCTGCCCGAGATGGGTACTGAGATCCAGCCATGCAAATTGCTGCGCTTCTTTCGGCAACGGACATTGTTCTACTGCAATCCTCGAATAATACTGAGCGATTTCTGCTCCCAATCCACGGGATCCACTATGTGAAAGAATACCAAGATACCTTCCTTTTGGGAGCCCGATCTGCTGATCTTCTTCGGTAATTTCCACTTCTCCGAATTCCACAAAATGGTTTCCGCCGCCGGAAGTTCCCATCTGCCTGATGGCCTTTCCTTTCAGCCTTCTCAGGATCGGGATCAGATCAAAGGTGTCCCTTTCAAAGATTTCATGATCCACATGAGACTTATGGATTTCATACATCCCGAATCGGGTATGTTCGGCAAGGGCTTTTTCATATTTATCTTTCGCTCCTTCCAGATATGATACCGGTGTATCCAGGATACTGAGACACATTCTGCAGCCAATGTCCATGCCCACTCCATATGGATCACAGCGTTTTCCACCGCAAGTACACCCCCGATAGGAAGCCCGTAGCCACTGTGTGCATCCGGCATTAAGGCTCCCTGAACAGATATGGGTAGTTTCAGTGCAGTATACAGCTGATTCTTTGCTTCTTCTGAAATATCCTTTCCGAATATTGTAAAACCGGCCCGTTGGGCGTTCAACATTCTTTTCTCTGTTTTCCTTGATGAAAGCAGGGCTTCCGCAATCTGTCCGAAGGTGAGATCTTTTTCATAATCTTCAGGATTGAGCAGGATCTCCTTTAAAAGAGACTTTACATGATGGATGTTTTTTGTGGAAAAATTTCTTTTCATTACCTCCAGAGCGATATTGATGCTCTGATTATTGGGATAGCCCAGCTTTAATATATCTTTTCCTTTAATTTTTAAATTTCCCATTGTTTTGATGTTTAAAGTTTAGATGTGATCATTAGAAATTAGCATTTCAAGCACATCATTTTTAGATCAACTAAAATTTTAGTTGACAAATATTATCATTGAATGAAAGGAATGAAAACTCATAAAGCTCACACTCTCATCTGCAATGACAAGGATAAAAGATTCCGGGAAACTTAATCTGAGTTTTGAATATTGCGCAATAAAAACCCGGAATCTTACGGCTCCGGGTTTTGATATTTCATTTACTGTTATTCTAAGAATGTATCCAACCACGAAGCCTTACCCCTACAAGCGGTAATCCAACTGTAAAATCCTTTTGAAATCTGAACATTGCTTCGTTGTTTTTTAATGGTTTAACTTTATTTTCGGGTGCAAAGATATTATTTTTTTTGAATCTCAAAAATTTTCAGCTAAAAAAAGAGGCTGTCTCAAAAGTACCCCCTCTCTCGGACTCCTGTCTGACAACTTTTGTCATTTAAGAGATTCTCAGAGCGTTAATTTACCTTTTGAGACAGCCTCTTTTTTATCCGTAAGTAAGGTCAGTCCTCGGCACCCCGGTTATCCATCGGCTCATCCATTCCTCTGCTGTTCGGCTGATATACTCTTTCCCGGTCCAGGAAATAGAGATCATTTTTCGCTTTAGCGATAATCCCATTGTATTGTTCCCTTGTCATCCCTTCAGGAATGGAACCGGCTTCATTGTCCTCAGACTCCTTTTTATAAACTTCAATTGCTCCTCTTTCATTCATCATTGTTTTTGCTTTCTGAGCTTGTTCAAGGGTATCTGTATAAACAATAATGGTATTATTCCCCACACTTTGCCGGCTATAAGCATCGAGCATTTCCACGTCATGGGCAAAAACGTAGCCCCAGAAGTTTTTTGTCTTTACATCTTCTACATAATCATCAGGAGATGATTGGTTTTCAAATCTGGACGTAGAAATAATAATATTTGCTTCGTCAAAACCTTGATCTTTTAAATCTTTTTTAATTTCCTCTGTATCTACAGTTACAGGAAATACTGAAATTACTGTATAAGCCATAATGAAATTTTTCATTTAACAGTACAAAAACCGTACAACTTATACCGTAATATTTTTTAGCCTAAAAATTTTTCCAGGATATCTACCGCACATTTCGGAAGGTTTGTCCCCGGGCCGAATATAAAATCGGCGCCGTTGGCATACAGGAATTCATAATCCTGCTGCGGAATGACTCCTCCTACTACAATTGTGATATCCTCGGCTCCCAGCTTTTTCAATTCTTCCACCACTTGGGGAACCAGAGTCTTATGGCCTGCCGCGAGCGATGAGACCCCTAAAATGTGAATGTCATTTTCTACCGCCTGCTTTGCCACCTCTTCCGGAGTCTGGAAAAGCGGCGCCACATCCACATCAAATCCCATATCCGCAAACGCCGTGGCTACTACTTTAGCACCTCTGTCATGACCATCCTGTCCCATTTTAGCTACCATAAGCCTTGGACGACGGCCTTCTTCTTCCTCAAACTTCTGAGTCAGCTGAAGGGCTTTTTCAAAGTATTCATTTTTTCCTGCATTCATAGCATATACGCCGGAAATTGTTTTAATATTTGCTTTATATCTGCCGAAGCTTTCTTCCATTGCATCGCTCATCTCTCCCAGGGTCACTCTTCTCCGGGCCGCTTCTATGCATAAGGCCAGCAGGTTTCCTTTTCCTGTTTTTGCGCATTCCCTGATATCATTCAGAATTTGCTCAACGGCATCTTTGTTCCTTTCGGCTTTGATTTTATTTAATCTTTCAATCTGCTTTCTGCGGACTTCCGAATTATCAATATCCAGGATCTCTATTTCATCCTGTTTCAATGAGGTTTTGAATGAATTTACCCCGATTATAAATTCTTCACCGCTATCGATCTTGGCCTGCTTTCGGGCCGCCGCCTCCTCTATTCTCATTTTCGGGATTCCGGCTTCAATGGCTTTGGTCATCCCTCCTTCCTGTTCCACCTCATCAATATATTTCATAGCTTCCCCGATCATCTGCTGAGTGAGAGATTCTATGAGATGGCTTCCCCCCATCGGGTCTACCACATCACAGATCCCGCTTTCCTGCTGTAAAATGATCTGAGTGTTCCTTGCTATTTTTGCTGAATAATCTGTAGGAAGGGCAATGGCTTCATCCAGCGCATTGGTATGTAAGGACTGTGTTCCCCCTAAAGCCGATGATAAAGCTTCAATGGCAGTTCTTGTGATATTGTTGAAGGGTTCCTGCTCTGTCAAAGACCATCCGGAGGTTTGGGAATGGGTTCTCAGAGCGAGAGATTTCGGGTTTTGAGGATTGAACTGCTTCAAAAGGTTAGCCCAAATGTATCTTGCGGCACGCATTTTGGCAATTTCCATAAAATGGTTCATTCCGATGGCCCAGAAAAAGGATAATCTTGGCGCAAAATCATCCACATTCATCCCTGCCTTGATCCCTGTTCTTACATACTCCAAGCCGTCCGCCAGGGTATAGGCCATTTCAAGAACGGGCGTGGCTCCCGCTTCCTGCATGTGATATCCTGAGATAGAGATAGAATTGAACTTCGGAATGTTCCGGGATGTATATTCAAAAATATCCGCAATAATTTTCATGGAAGGAGCCGGAGGGTAAATATAGGTATTCCTCACCATAAATTCCTTCAAAATATCATTTTGAATGGTTCCTGAAAGCTGTTCCTGCTTCACGCCCTGCTCTTCGGCAGCAACAATATAAAAAGACAGGATAGGAAGAACCGCCCCGTTCATGGTCATGGAAACGGAGATCTGATCCAACGGGATCTCGTTGAACAGGATCTTCATATCTTCAACAGAATCAATGGCTACACCTGCTTTTCCGACATCTCCCACCACTCTTGCATGGTCTGAGTCATAACCTCTGTGAGTTGCCAGATCAAAGGCTACCGAAAGTCCTTTTTGTCCTGCGGCAAGGTTTCTTCTGTAAAACGCATTGGATTCCTCTGCCGTAGAAAATCCTGCGTACTGACGGATGGTCCAGGGCTTCTGAACATACATGGTGGAATAAGGGCCTCTTAAATAAGGTTCAATGCCCGGAGAAGCCCGGGTTAAAGATTCGTTTTTAACGTCTTCCGCCTTGTAAGATGATTTTAGCTGAAGCCCATCTTTCTCAAAACTGTAAATTTCACTGGTTTTAGGTGATATATTCAGATCAGGTTTTTTTACAGAAATTGTCTTTCGCATTCCAATAATTTTATCTGGTAAAGTTAATTTTTTTGTATGAAACATGAAACCTGCATTTCATATTCCGTCCGACCTCTTATGATAAAAGCAATCCGGGCCAAATGCCCGGATTATCATAGCTTGTTTTATGAGCTAAAATCTTTGGATGAGCGGTAAATTACTATTTTTTTATTCCCATTTCATAGAAGGCAAAGGAAATCAGGTCTGCATTTTCTCCGATAACCTGTTCTGTTGATCTTCCGGCGCCATGGCCTGCGTTTTTTTCAATCCTCAACAGAATTGGGTTATTACAAGACTGTTTTTCCTGGAGCTCGGCGCCAAACTTGAAGGAATGTGCGGGAACCACCCTGTCGTCGTGATCACTTGTAATGATCATTGTGGAAGGATAGCAGGTTCCAGCCTTCACATTATGCACGGGAGAGTATGATTTGAGGTATTCAAACATTTCCTTACTGTCTTCAGCCGTTCCGTAATCATACGCCCATCCTGCCCCGGCTGTAAATTTATTATATCTTAGCATATCAAGTACACCCACTCCCGGGAAGGCTACTTTTGCCAGATCGGGACGCATGGTCATGGTAGCGCCTACCAAAAGGCCACCGTTTGATCTTCCTGAAAGCGCCATATATTCCTTGGAGGTATAGCCCTTATTTTGTAAATATTCCCCGGCAGCGATAAAGTCTTCAAAAACATTTTTTTTCTGCATTTTGGTTCCTGCATCATGCCATTTTTTACCATATTCTCCTCCTCCACGGATATTCGGAACGGCATATATTCCACCGTTCTCCATCCATATGGCATTCACTACGGAGAAAGCCGGCTGCAAGCTGATGTTGAAACCTCCGTAGGAATAAAGGATGGTAGGGTTTTTCCCATTCATTTTTATCCCTTTTTTGTAATTGATCATCATAGGGATCCTGGTTCCGTCCTTGGAAGTGTAAAATACCTGTTCGGATACATAATCATCAGGATTGAACTTCACTTTCGGCTTCTGGTATACCTCGGATTTACCGGAATCTACATGGAATCTGTACGTTGTTCCGGGAGTGATATAGTTGCTAAATGAGAAATACAGTTCTTTTTCTTCTTTTTTTCCTCCGAAGCCCCCAACATTCCCCTTTCCGGGAAGGGAGATCTCTCTGATCAGCTTTCCGGTCTTATCAAACTGTTTCACCTGGTCGATGGCATCAATCATATAAGTGGCGAAGAAATATCCTCCTCCCGTAGAGATGCCCAATACATTTTCCGTTTGCGGGATCACATCTTTCCAGGTCTCGGGAGCCGGGTTCTTAATGCTGGTTTTTACCAGGCGCATGTTCGGGGCATCTTTATCCGTAAAGATATACAGGTCGTCCCCATCCGTATCCACTATATTGGCATTAATGTCAAAGCCTTTAACAATTTGTATAAAGTCTCCGCCATTTTTCAAATCTTTTATATATAATTCATTCCCATTTGTTGCATTGGCTGCGGAGATGATCAGATACCTCTGATCTTCTGAAACTCCTGCACCCAGGTATCGCCGCGGGGTCTTATCTCCTCCGAAGATCAATTGATCTTCTGATTGCTTCGTTCCAAGCTTATGGAAATACACTTTATGCTTGTCTGTCATCCCGGAAAGCACCGTTCCTTCTTTAGGCTTATCGTAGCTGGAGTAATAGAATCCTTCATCACCCTGCCACGAGATCCCGCTGAACTTTACGTCCACCAGGGTATCATCGATCTGCTTTTTAGAGACCGCATCTATGATGATGATCTTATTCCAGTCACTTCCTCCTTCTGAAATAGAATACGCCGCTAAAGTTCCTTTTTTATTGAATGCGAGCTGAGATAGTGAAGTGGTCCCTTTTTCTGAAAATTTATTCGGGTCCAGAAACACTTCGGTCACTTTGGTTTTATTATTTGTTCTGTATAAAACCGACTGGGCCTGCAGGCCATCATTTTTATAGTAATACGTGTAATCTCCTTCCTTAAAAGGGGCCGATATTTTTTCATAGTTCCATATATCTCTCAGCTGGTTTCTGATTTTTTCCCTGAAAGGGATCTTTGAGAGATATTTCTCACTATAGGCTACTTCTTTATCTACCCATTTCTTGGTAGCTTCAGAATCATTTTCCAGATCTCTGAAAGGGTCTGCCACAACAGTTCCGAAATAGGTATCTGTCTGACTTCCTTTTACGGCTTTAGGATAATCATTCATTTTCTGGGAATAAAAAGATGCGGAGAAAACCACTCCGGCTGTTAATAAGAAAGGTCTGATCTTCATAATCAATGATTTTCTCAAAAATACATAAAGTATATAAATAAAAAAAGCCTCTGATCTCTCAAAGGCTTTATTATCTGTCAGGTCTTTAAAGGCTTTCTTCCTGGCCTTTCATTTTTTCTGCATTCTCAGCCATGATCACGGCATCAATCATTTCAGAAATATCCCCGTTCATATAGGCATCAAGGTTATAAATGGATTTATTGATCCTGTGATCTGTAACTCTTCCCTGAGGATAGTTATAGGTTTTGATCTTTGCTGAACGGTCTCCCGTAGAAACCATTGTTTTTCTTTGGGCTGCAATATCACCCTGAACTTCCTGCAATTTGATATCGTATAGTTTGGCACGAAGCATTTCCATTGCTAATTCACGGTTTGCCAGCTGGGAACGGGCCTGCTGGCAGACAACCACTATTCCCGATGGCTTGTGTGTAAGCTGCACCTTGGTTTCTACCTTGTTAACGTTCTGGCCTCCGGCTCCTCCTGAACGTGAAGTCTGCATTTCTATATCCGCAGGATTGATTTCCACATCCACTTCCTCGGCTTCAGGTAAAACTGCCACCGTAATGGCAGAGGTATGGACCCTGCCCTGGGATTCGGTTTCAGGAACACGCTGTACACGATGAACCCCGGATTCAAATTTCATAATACCGTAAACGCCTTCTCCTTCTACCTTCATGATCAGTTCTTTGTACCCTTTTGCGGCTTCGTTCGCATCCGTTACTTCATGTCTCCATCCTTTGGATTTGAAATACATGGTATACATTCTGTAAATATCTTCCACAAAAATCGCAGCTTCATCACCACCTGTTCCGGCACGAAGCTCCACGATCACGTTCTTATCATCCGCAGGATCTTTAGGGATCAGCAATACTTTCAATTCTTCCTCGAGCCCCGGAATTTTATCCTGGGCCTCCAGTTTTTCCATCTTCGCAAGGTCCACAAGGTCCCTGTCTGAGCCGTCAGCAATAATTTCGTCCGATTCTTCAATAGTATCTAAAGCCGCTTTATATTGGTCATAAACTTTAACAATTTTTCCCAGATCACTGTATTCCTTGTTCAAAGAAGAATATCTTTTCTGATCCGAAATCACGTCAGGCTGGATAATAAGGTCTGCCACCTCATTATATCTTTGCTTTATAGCCTCCAGCTTTGGAATTAAACTCTTAGACATAGTAAAAATTTAGTTTGCAAAGATACGGATTGATTTGTAGATGTGCTAATTTGAAATCAAATGGCTCTATATCATCCGGACTTTTTCTTTACATTCCTGAACTTATCATAAAAAGAGACCGCTACAAGCAGTTCTTTTAATTATTGTATGATCATTTTCTGAATGGCAATTCCGTTATCCGCCCTTAAGTGAACCAGGTAAGTGCCCGGAGGATAGCTTACCTTTAGTTCATAAGCGCCGTCTTCTTTTTCCAGCTTAATTGAATCCATTTTCCTGCCACCCATATCATAGATCTCAATTGCTCCGTTCCTGGCCTTATGATAAATAAACTGTACAAAGCCATCCTTCACCGGATTATCCGCGATCTGAACGGATAGTCTGTTTGCCGCATTTTCATCTGCAACGGAAAGAGACCCGGCATAATTGCCAAAAATCCTAAATTCTCCGGGCTGAAGGGTGATAGGTGCCGTAGTGGAAGTGATATTGGAAACCGCATTATTGATTAAATTCTGCCATTGCCCCGTATAAGGGAAATAAGGGACCACATCCCGGGCAGAGGTATTATAATTGGCCAGTACCACGACATTCTTTACCCCGTTGGTAATTGAATTATCATAAACATAGATCCTTGTGATCAGGCCATCAGGATCATTGACAAGGTTATTGGACTCCACGCTATATGTTTTGGATTTGAAAACAGGATAGGTATTCCGGATGTTGATGATCTGGGCCCAGGTATCATATACTGCTTTTCTGGCGGTATCAGCATCGTATCCCAGTGCAAAGGCAACCGGCTTTTCGTCTGTTCTGCATCCGCTGTTGATAGAGCCGTCAGGACATCTGTTGATGCTGAAATCATATCCCAGCTCACCAAACTGCCAGATCATTTTTGGCCCCGGAATGGTAAAGAAAGTGGCTCCAAATGTTTTCATTCTGTCCAGAGCCGTGCCTAAGTTTTTAACGTCATAGCTTCCGTTTACAGCACCATAAGCCAGATTTTTATACATTAATCTTTCCTCATCATGACTTTCTCCATAACCTATCCCACTCATATTGGTAAAGCCGTGAAGGGCATGATTCATTCTGTCATAATTACTGTTTTCCTTATATCCCATCGTATTCTGGTTGTATGGATCCGTCTGTTTATTCCATAGCATGACGCCTTTTCCTTCCGCTATTCTGTAGTTTGCCCACTGCTGTTCTTCTGCGTCTGTTCCCAGATGTTCAAAAATCATATAAGAATTGGGATCTATTGCCCATTGCTTGTCTGCATAATATTTAAGTATATCCACCCTGTCCTGCTGATAAGCATTGGTACAGGCTTCATCATTTTCAGAGCAGCTTTGTGTAAAGCCCTTGGTTAAATCCCAACGAAAACCGTCTATATGGTATTCGGACAACCATTGCTGTAAACATCTTTCCACATAATACCGGGTTGCCGTGCTTGTATGGTTGAAATCATTGAAAACATTGTAGGAATGTTTAGGCACCTGATTAAAATAAGGATTATTAGCTGCTACACCTCCATACCCGTCTCCATCGGGATCAATATTCCATAGCCTTACCAACGGTGATCTTCCCGTGGCATGATTAAAAGCAATATCCAAAATTACGGCAATCCCGTTTTGATGGCAGATATCCACGAACTCTTTGAACTTTTCCGGAGTGCCGTACGCTTTGTCTAAAGCATAATGGAAAGAGGTGTTGTATCCCCATGAAAGGTTCCCTTCAAACTCCATAATGGGCAAAAGCTCAACAGCGTTGATATTCAGACCCTTCAGGTAGGTAATTTTATTGATCAGGGACTGCCAGTTTTTTTCCTGGGTAAAATCCCTCAACAACAATTCATACACTACCAGGTCTTCTTTTGCCGGCCTTTGGAAATTGGTCACCTGCCAGTTATAAGGAGTCTGCCCTGTTTTAAACATTGAAACCTCAAAATCCTGTCCCGCCGGAAAGGCAGGAAGATTAGGATAAGTAGACGCAGAAATCCATTGATCATCATAAGAAGACAGGATCTGCGGAGAAAAAGGATCTGCTACTTTTTTCAGATCATTTGTCCTGTACTGAAACGTATATAGCTGCTGTGGGGTAAGTCCGCTCAGCTCAATCCAGTACAGATCAGGATTCGTAGTGTCTCTTTTCATCAGATAATTATCATCCACGATCCAGTTATTGAAGCTTCCGATCACATGAACGAAATTTTTAAACGGCGCATATAGTGCCAGTCCGACTTTCGTATTATCCGTCGGGTTATAGTTGATCCCTGGCTTTATCCATCCGGGGATGGCTTCGGAAACAACGTTTCTCGGAACCTGTAAGGTGAAAACAACGCTTTTGGAATTGGAGCCCGTATCGGTAGCAACCAGCTCCATACTTGCATCTGCAGTTACGGTATAATTATAAGAATATGAGGTGGATGGTGTTACTGTAGAATTGACAAGTGTTCCGTTTGCCTTGAGCTGGAAGGTAGCACTTACATTGGTTGACGCGGTAATATTGATTGAGTTTCCTGCCGGAACTGATGTAAGGCTGTTGGCGGCCGGATTGGTTAAGCTTAAATTCAATACTCCAACGTTGACAAAGATATCAGGTGTCGTCTGGTGACTTCCTGTTTTATCTTTCAATAAAAACCCAAATCTTCCGATTCCGGTCCTGTTAAAGAATGTAGTGGGAGTAAACGTCAATGAATAGGTATCCGTTGTCTGATCATAATTGAGCTTATTAGCATCATCAGAATTGTTCCAGGTGCCGTTGGTAGGGCAATCCTGGCTGTTGCTATAATTGGTGTCCAGTGACCACGACCAGATATAAACAGCATTATTCGAAATGCCCCAGGCAGATTCATCGATCTGGGTTCCCGGTACGGATAATGTGATCTGGTCAGTCTCATTAAATGGATTAGGTGTAATGGTATAGCTTATCTGCCCGAAGACCATCATGGTGATAAACAATAGTACACCAGAATAAATTTTCTCCATAAAGCTGACTTTTTTAAATTAATACTACACGAATGTAGTTTATTTTTTAAAAACTATTGATTTTTAGTTCAAAAAGATAAGTTCAAAGCTTGTTTCCTCCTATCCGGATATGTCTGTTTCGGGAATGATTTTGTCCGGTTAATACTATTTTTTATCGTACAGGATATGCCGGCATTCTATTTTTGACAATGAAAATTAAACAATTTAAATTTTTTAGTAATGGAAAATAACGGCACCCCATCAGAAAAAGTATTATATACGGGTAAAACACATACGACCGGAGGTCGTGACGGGTTTTCTAGAAGCTCCGACAACAATCTTAACGTCAGGCTCACCACCCCGGGTGGCCCGGAATCCGGAACAAATCCGGAGCAGCTTTTTGCCGCAGGCTGGTCTGCCTGCTTTATCGGCGCATTAGGCATTGCTGCCAGGAAACGAAGGATCAGGCTCCCGGAAGAGACCGCTATTGATGCAGAAGTGGATCTGTGTATGGATAACGACACCTATTTTCTCCAGGCCCGTCTCCAAATAAGCATTCCCGGAATTGATTATGAAACCGCAGCATTACTTGCTGATGAAGCACACCAAACCTGTCCATACTCCAAGGTCACAAGAGGAAATATCAATGTAATGATCAACATCATCTGATCATTCATTGGTCAAACAAAGGCCGGCCGTGTAAGTTACACAGCCGGCCTTTTATATAAGAATATTAATTTAATTATTTTCCAGGTGAATACCTTCACCAGGGCTTTCAGGAAGAGGTTTGGGATATCTCCGGCAAAGCTCAGAAGCGGATAAAAAAAAACCACTTAAAAATAAGTGGTTGATATATATTGTTTTGCTTTGATATTACTTTTTCAGAATTCAGGTGAAAAAGCAATGACAATCAATTAATGATGATGTCCGTGACTATCGTGTATGAAAGGACCGTTACCTTTAGGCTCATTAAAGATGACCTCTACTCCTTCCTGCTCATAAATTTTCTTTCTTCTGATATTTTCAGGGTCAAAAGGTTTTACTTTCCCGAAATACTCTTTCAGTCCTTCCGTTAACCACATTGGGATCACTAATCCGAAGAACATAAAAATACACCAGAATCCCACTAAGAACATGATAATGAAAAATATCGTCCAAAGGAACTGGTAAAACGGCCAAAATGCTGATAACATCATTTTTCTTAAAGATTTTAGGCAAAAATAGAACTTTTTTCTTTTTCACACAAAAGATAAAGGCTCTATTTTATAATTTATTTTGATTTTAAACTAATTAATGGGCGAGATCTGCAAAGAAATCATTTCCTTTATCATCGGTAATGATGAATGCCGGGAAGTTTTTCACTTCAATTTTTCTTACTGCCTCCATCCCGAGTTCAGGAAAATCCACCACGTCTACAGATACGATATTCTCTTTGGCCAGGATAGCGGCAGGGCCACCGATGGATCCCAGATAAAAGCCACCGTATTTCTTGCAGGCATCGGTTACATTTTTACTTCTGTTTCCTTTCGCCAGCATGATCATGCTTCCGCCATGGCTTTGAAATTCATCCACATATACATCCATTCTTCCTGCCGTTGTCGGCCCGAAGCTTCCTGAGGCCATGCCTTCCGGGGTCTTTGCAGGCCCTGCATAGTATATTGGATGGTTTTTGAAATATTCCGGCATAGGCTTACCGCTGTCTATAAGCTCCTTGATCTTGGCATGGGCGATATCCCTGGCAACAATTAAAGTTCCATTCAGTTTTAATCTTGTCTTGATCGGATATTTTGAAAGCTCGGCCAGGATCTCAGGCATTGGCTTATTCAGATCTATTTCTACGGCTTCCTCAAGGTGTGGAGGAGTATCCGGTAAAAATCTTTTCGGGTTTTCTTCCAGCTGTTCAAGGAAAATACCTTCTTTTGTGATCTTTCCTTTAATGTTTCTGTCCGCTGAGCAGGAAACCCCCATACCGACAGGACAGGAAGCCGCATGGCGCGGAAGTCTGATCACCCTGACATCGTGAGTTAAATATTTCCCTCCGAATTGTGCCCCGATAGCACTTTCCTGGCAAATCTTCTGAACCCTGGCTTCCCATTCAAGGTCTCTGAAAGCCTGTCCTGCTTCGTTTCCTTCTGTAGGAAGATGATCGTAATATTTGGCTGATGCTTTTTTTACCGCCGCCAGGTTAGCCTCGGCAGAAGTTCCCCCAATCACCAGGGCCAGGTGATACGGCGGGCATGCCGCGGTCCCCAGATCCGAAATTTTTTCCTTGATAAATTCTTCAAGAGATTTTTCGTTCAACAGGGATTTTGTTTTCTGGTAAAGGAAGGTCTTGTTGGCAGAGCCACCTCCTTTCGTTAAAAACAGAAACTCATAGGAATCGCCTTTCTTAGCATAAATATCGATCTGAGCAGGAAGGTTTGATCCTGAGTTTTTCTCTTCAAACATGGTTAACGGAACCACCTGCGAGTATCTTAAGTTTCTTTTCTGGTATGTATTATAAATCCCTCTGCTTAAATATTCCCCGTCATCTACCCCTGTATAGACATTTTCCCCTTTTTTACCCATTACAATTGCCGTTCCTGTGTCCTGGCAGGAAGGTAAAGCGCCTTCAGCAGCCACAGCAGCATTCTGTAAAAGATTGTAAGCAACAAACCTGTCATTGTCCGTAGCTTCAGGATCATCGATAATTCTTCTGAGGCTTTCCAGATGTGAGGAGCGAAGCATAAAAGAGACATCCGCCATGGCTTCTTCAGCCAACAGCTCCAGCCCTTTCGGATCAACAGTTAAAATTTCCCTTTCGCCAAGTTGTTCCACCTTCACATAATCTGAGGTAAGCTTCTTATATACCGTATCATCTTTCTGGATCGGATACGGATCCTGATATCTAAATTCCATTCAATTTTTTGTTTGTGCAAAAATAAAACATACCTAAAAAACATGAGTAAAATCAGTCATCCGAATTGATATTTATAATGATTATAAATTGCAAAATTCTCCGTTTATCAGTATTTTTATAAAAATTTCAATTACAATGAATTACAGAATAGAAAAAGACACCATGGGAGAGGTACAGGTACCTGCCGATAAATTCTGGGGTGCACAAACTGAACGTTCAAGAAATAATTTCAGGATCGGACCCGAGGGATCCATGCCTCACGAGATCATCGAAGCTTTTGCCTATTTAAAAAAAGCCGCCGCTTACGCCAATACTGATCTGGGCGTTCTTCCTGCCGTAAAAAGGGATATGATCGCTAAAGTTTGTGATGAGATCCTGGAAGGGAAATTAAATGACCAGTTTCCCCTGGTGATCTGGCAAACAGGATCCGGAACACAATCCAACATGAATGTCAATGAGGTAATTTCAAACAGGGCCCATGTAAACAATGGCGGACAGCTCGGGGAGAAATCTGAGATCCATCCGAATGATGATGTCAACAAGTCCCAATCTTCCAATGATACCTACCCGACCGCCATGCATATTGCGGCATATAAAAAAATTGTAGAAGTAACCATCCCTGCTGTTGAAAAATTAAAAAATACTTTATCCGAAAAATCGAATGCATTCAAAGATATCGTCAAGATCGGAAGAACGCATCTGATGGATGCCACTCCGCTTACCCTGGGACAGGAATTTTCGGGGTATGTGGCCCAACTGGAGTTTGGCTTAAGGGCATTAAGAAATACCCTTCCCCATCTTTCCGAACTGGCTTTGGGAGGCACTGCCGTGGGAACAGGCCTGAACACTCCTAAAGGCTATGATGTGAAAGTAGCCGAATATATTGCCCGGTTTACCAATCACCCTTTTGTAACGGCTGAAAATAAATTTGAAGCACTGGCCGCCCATGATGCCATCGTGGAAACCCACGGGGCCCTAAAACAGCTGGCCGTATCTTTATTTAAAATTGCTCAGGACATCAGGCTGCTGGCATCCGGACCACGATCTGGGATCGGGGAAATCTTTATTCCTGAAAATGAGCCAGGGTCTTCCATCATGCCAGGAAAGGTGAATCCTACCCAGAATGAGGCCATGACTATGGTTTGTGCGCAGGTTTTAGGCAATGATACCACTATTTCATTTGCAGGTACACAGGGAAATTATGAGCTGAATGTTTTTAAACCCGTAATGGCTTACAATTTCCTGCAATCTGCCCAGCTAATCGCTGATGCATGCAGTTCATTCAATGATCATTGTGCCGTGGGGATCGAGCCTAATTATGAAAGGATTAAAGAACTGGTAGACAAATCTTTAATGCTGGTTACTGCCCTTAATACCCATATCGGGTATGAAAATGCGGCCAAAATTGCCAAAACAGCCCATAAGAACGGAACAACACTGAAAGAAGAAGCTGTAAAGCTGGGCTTGTTAACTGCCGAACAATTTGACGAGTGGGTAAGGCCGGAAGATATGGTTGGAAGCTTAAAATAGTCTGCTATCTGCTGTTAAATATAATTAAAAGAGGCTTAACGGTCTCTTTTTTTGGCACAGGAATAATATAAGAGATAGGCAAAACACCTACCGTAAAAAGTATAACAGGGAATAAGAACTATCGATTTTTAACAGTCTCTATTTATTTGAATAACAATTTTTTGCGTAATCTATATCATGCTATTATTTTTTTTCATAACTTAGTGATATAAAATACTCCGCTGAAAAACCTCAACTCAATAACTAACCTAAAAATAAATAACCATGAAAAATTTGAAAAAATTGAACCGGGAAAGTTTAAAGAGTGTATTGGGAGGACATACCTGTCCGGCAAACACTTACCACATCACTTACAATGGCTATCACGCATGTTGCCTGCAAATTCCTACAGGAAATCCCTGCCAATCAACATTCTGTCTTGTACCAATAGAAATGTGCGATACGGAAGGACCGTTCTAACACAAAATGTAAATAGTTGATATTTTTTTTCAGGAAAGGGACGAGAAGCTGCTTTCCGTCCCTTTATTATTTCTGTCCGGAAGTGATTTCAAGATTGTTCACATCAGCTCTTTACCTATTCACTGACACCTGGTTCGCGAAATACTGCTCCAGGTCTTTTAAGGTTTCCGGATTGGTTTGGGTATCCTTTACAATCAAGCCTTTGTTGACTACGACAATTCGGTTACAAACCTCCGTGGTATGGGATAGGTCATGACTTGAGATCAGGAATGTCACTCCATCCTGTTTTGACAGCTCTTTAATTAGATTCTTAAGCTTTATCTGTGTGGAAGGATCCAGGTTGGCAAAAGGCTCATCTAAAATGACAATTTCAGGGTTTCCGATCATTGCGCCAACAATTCCCACTTTTTTCTGATTTCCTTTGGACAAGTCCCGGACATATTTCCCTGAATTCAGGATCTCACCATTAAAAAGATCATGGAACTGTTTCAGAAATTCATCTACTGATGCCTTATTCTGCCCTCTCAATTCCCCGATAAAGTAAAAATATTCTTCCGGAGTGAGATAGCCGATGAGGAATGAATCGTCTACAAATGCCGAAACCTTGTTTTTCCAGGCTTCAGATTCATTTACTTTGATTCCGTCTATGCTTACATATCCTGTTGACGCCTGGATCAGATCCAGCATCAGGCTGAAAAGAGTGGTTTTCCCTGCTCCGTTATTTCCTACAAGGCCAAAAGTTTCGCCATTGGGAATCTCCAGGCTTTCAATATTAAGAACGGTTGCTGTTCCGTATGTTTTGGATAAATTATTTATAACGATCATATCAGTCTTTGTTTTTAAAAGCTTCTAATGTACTGTATTTTTCCACCTTGTAATGTCTTACGATGATATCAAATATCCTCTCTCTCATTAAAAATCCTATTAGCCCTAAGAGCGCAATGCTCACAACTCCGGCGGCCATCCCGAAAAAATATTTGGAGACGGCAAACACAACCATCGGCAAAAGCATCTTGGGAATCAGCAGCAGCAAAGCTTTTATATTGAAGCTGTTTTTTTGCCCGAATCTTTTCTCCTTGGAATTAAGATCAATCTGGGTCTTGTTAAAAACACCAGACCAAAGCGTAAATTGCGAATTGACCCCGATATTATACAATCCTGCCGCGAAAAAGGTAAAATAGATTTCCCATCCGAAGTACGCGTAAAATAAGGCCATGACAATTGAAACAGCCGTCATGATATTCATCAGCCACCATTTAGCTTTCAGATACTCTTTGTAGGGTACATTCAATGTCATCATCAAAGGGTAATAGGAGCTGTCAAAAGCAGGAACTCTCTGACCGAACAGGAACTGAAAGCCTCCTGTAACGAAAAGCCCCATGAACATCATCATATAAGGTGTCTTATATACGGGGGATGTAAAGATCAGCAGCCCGTAAAAGATAAAGAAAAAGCTTCCGATTAAAATGCCTTTGGTAACCTTGTTCCTCCTCAGCATTTTTACATCATTATTGATAAAGGTCCCCAGCACGCCATATTTATTTAAAAATGCTATGTTCTCCGTTTTACCTATCTGTTTTTTAGCTTCAAGACCCTGATCAAGGTAAAATTCTTTATATACATGCCGAAAGCATATCCACCACAATCCCGAAAACAGGATCACAGGCAATATTACCAGATAAGGCTTCTCATACAGATTGTAAAAGAATGCTTCAGAATAGGTGAATAACGGAATGATATTGTAGTAAGCCCCTGTTCCGGATATCACAAAAATACAGGCCACAATAACGGCTACTCTTTCATTGTCATTAAACAGGATATTGATGAAATTATTAAGGTAAAACAATAAAGAAATGCCAGTAAACCAAAAAAAGGCTTTTATGCCGTATCCGTTGAAAAAACAGATCACGGAGAATGTGATAAAAAAGAAAGAATTCAGCCAGCTGAGCGGGGTCAGAAAGGTTTTCACCAGCGCATAGTTAACGATAGTTTTCTTCGGGATATTCAAAGTAAGAAAAGGCTTGATGTTCTGCGTGGGCATCTGCTGAATGAGATATTTAAACACGAGATCGGCCATCCACAATATAACCAGATATCTGGAAACCATTTTCAACGGGTCCTCGTGCATTTCTTCCCGTACGTAGAAGAAAGCCAGAAAAGCTCCGGCTACCAGGCATATAATGAAATACACTATTCCTATCAGCCTGAAAATCTTCATGGCCAGATTGAGCCCGACAGAAGTACCACGAAAAAAACTTTTGAATTCTAATCTCAGGAACTTTAAAAACATACCTTACTTTTTTACATTAGTAAATATAACGTAAAATATGTTACAGCTTTTATCCTATCAATTCTTTTGCCTGTGCCAATGCCGCTTCGGTAATCTTACTTCCCGAAAGCAGCTGTGCGATTTCATTAAGCTTTTCCTGATCATTTAATGGGATAATGGTAGACTGTGTTTTACCGGAAATATCCTTTTTCACCACTTTATAGTTGTTATTTCCTTTTGCAGCAACCTGGGCAAGATGAGAAATAACAATAAGCTGCATGTCCCGGGACATTTCACGCATCAGGTTTCCGATTTCCTCCGCCACTTTTCCTGAAACTCCGGTATCAATTTCATCTAAAATCAGTGTAGGAAGCTCATTATTTTCGGCTATGATCTTTTTTACCGCCAGCATCACCCTTGATCTTTCTCCACCCGAAATTGCCGTTTGGATCGGTTTTAAGGGAAATCCTGAATTAGCCTGAAATAACAGCTGAATGCTTTCCTTTCCGAATGAGGTGAAATCCGGAGTATCTTGAAGTTCGATATCAACCCTGGCCTTTTCAAGCCCTAGCTTCCTGAGCAGCTCCTCCGCTTTTTTAACGAAAACAGGAATGCTTTTCTTCCTGTTCTCTGATAGCCTGCCTGCAAGGATTTGAAGTGTCTCCGTCTTTGCCGAAATATTTTTCTCGATCTCTGCAATGCTAGATTCCAGCTCAGATGCTCCTTTTTGTTCTCCGGCCAACTGATCTCTGATCTCTTTCAATGCATTAATATCAGAAACATTATGCTTAAGGAATAAAAGATTGATCTTATTGTTCAGATCAGAAAGTGAGGCCAGGTTTTCAGGATTTATTTCTATTTTTTCAGCTTCATCTTCAAGTTCTGCAATGATATCCTTTAATTCTACGAATGATGCCTCAAGGCGGCTATCCAGTTCGGCAAAACTACCTGAAACTTCCGAGATTTTTGAGAGCTTGTTCTTGGCTTCATTAAAAAAAGATAAAATCCCGATTTCTTCCTGGTGGAATCTTGCTAAAATCTGGGCAAGGTTTTCAGAGATCATTTCAGCATTTTCCTGAACAGAAAGCTGATCCTGCAGCTCCTCATAATCCACATCATCCAGCTTCAGCTCTTCAAGTTCATTCAGAAGGAATTCCTTGTAATCGCTTTCTTTAGTGGTTTCGGAAAGTTGATCCTTAAGTTTTCTAAGTTGAATTTTTAAACTCTGGAAATCAGAATACTCATTCTGGTACTCTTCTATGATCTGTCTGTTTTCAGAAAGCCCGTCAATAATTTTAAACTGGTATTCCGAAGTAAACAGATTTGAGGTTTCAAACTGTGAATGGATATCGACAAGTTGTGAAGAAAGCTCTTTGAGTACGTCCAGTGTCACCGGCACATCATTGATAAAGGCTCTTGACTTCCCCGAAGGTAAAATCTCCCTCCGGATTATGGTCTGATGTTCATAATCAAGATCATTTTCAATAAAGAATTTCTTGAACTGGTTGTTTAATGAAAATTCTGTTTCTACAATGCTTTTTTCATCTGTATTTGAAATGGACTTCACATCAGCCCTTTCTCCTAAAATAAGTCTCAGGGCCCCAAGAATAATGGATTTTCCTGCCCCTGTCTCCCCGGTGATTACCTGTAAACCATTGTGCAATGATACGTCCAGGGTATCAATAAGGGCAAAGTTTTTAATATAAATTCTCGAAAGCATTGATAATAGCAGATTACTTTAGGTACTGCAAATATAGAACTTAGAATTCAGAATTCAAGAATTGAAATTAAGCTTTTATTATTTCCACTGGTTCCACTTATTCTCGGTATACTTGGGCGCAAACATGATCATAAGCTGTTTCAGATCATTCAGTATTATTCCCCCGTTATTTCCGGAATTGAAAATATTGAAGATCTCATCACTTTTGTTATCGATAAACAGATTGAAAAAATAATTCTGCTGAAACGAGTTTTCATACATTTTGAGCTGCATAAGGGCATCAAAGATCGCTTTTTTAGCACCCGTCTGGTCCTGATTATAAAGATTGTCAAGCCCGGCCCTGTGATAGGTATAAAAAGAGGAGCGCAGCTGGGCCATGTTAGGATTCAGGATTTCACTGATCAAAATAGATCTGCTTCGGGGCTCATTAAACTGTTTCCACCCGTCGTAAGTATTTTGAGACTGTCCGTTCTGAGCGATCTGCTGGGCTTTCTGGAACCATTGGGTTCCTCCCATAGACTGAAAGCTGTCTGCATCATAACCCAATATCAGATATACATAAAAGCTGATCACATCTATGAGGTTTTTACCTGAGAATTGTCTTTCATTGAAGATAAGGTTCTCATTTTCTACATAATCAAATGAGAATTTTGTATCCTGGAGGTTCATCAGCGGAGATTCATAAGAAGTGTTATAAACCGGCCGGACCGCCTGAACAACCAGGGTTCCCGCATACCTGTTCCCATCTTTTGAAGTGATAACGATTGCGAAATTTGATTTAATTTTCTCAAAGTTCGAAAGCTTTTTCCCTGTCCAGCTTGTATTGTTGATAAAATCCTTTAAGCTTTTCTCCAAAGCTTTATAGGTCTGCTGATTACTTCCCGCCAATTGCTGGGAGTTTACCTGAACGGTAGCCAAAAGCTCCTGGGAAAAAGAGATGTTATATACAAAAAGCAGTAAAAATAAGCTGATGAATTTTTTCATTATGTTTATTAAAAATTGAGAACGGAAATTTATTAAATTTATTTTAAAAGCTGGGACTCAACAAAATCGAAGATATCTTTTGCAACTTCATCCTTAGATTTCAGACCGAACTCCTTTTTTTCCGTTCTGGTGAATATCTTTATTTTATTCGTGTCATTCCTGAACCCTGCCCCCTCGTCACGAAGGGAATTAAGAATGATCATATCCAGGTTCTTTTTTTCCAGTTTTCCTTTTGCATTTTCTTCTTCATTCTGGGTCTCCAGAGCAAAACCAACCAGGAACTGATGAGTTTTCTTTTCTCCCATCGTTTTAAGGATATCCGGGTTTTTAACCAGTTCAATAATCAGGTTCTCATCATCTTTCTTGATTTTTTCCAGGGCAACTTCTTTGGGAGCATAGTCTGCTACAGCCGCACTTGCAATGCCTATGTCCGCCTTATCATAAAATTCAAAAACCTTTGCCAGCATTTCCCTGGCTGAGGTCACCTTGTGAAGCTCCACATTAGTATCTTTAATGACCTGTGAGCTGGGGCCTGAAATTAAGATCACCCCGGCACCTCTTTTAGCTGCTTCTCCGGCCAGGGAGTACCCCATTTTGCCTGAGGAATGGTTCCCTATAAATCTTACCGGATCTATGGCCTCATAAGTAGGCCCCGCAGTGATCAAAACCGTTTTTCCTTCGAGGGTTTTAGGTGTATTATG
Organism: Chryseobacterium gossypii; assembly: GCF_041361455.1. Taxonomy (NCBI): domain Bacteria; kingdom Pseudomonadati; phylum Bacteroidota; class Flavobacteriia; order Flavobacteriales; family Weeksellaceae; genus Chryseobacterium; species Chryseobacterium gossypii. Next base: position 48,917 of record NZ_JBGCUR010000003.1, read on the forward strand.
CGTATTGAAAAAATCTTCAACTGTTTTGGCTATCGTTTCCGGCTCAGCCATTCTGCCCTGCCCAATCAGTCCGCTTGCCAATTCCCCTTCTTCAGCAGGGATAATAAAATTCCCGAAATCTTCCGCCAGCTCCAGATTTTGTTTGGTTGACGGATGCCGGTACATATCCAGGTCCATGGCCGGGGCTATGAACACCGGGCATTTTGCCGACATATAAGTGGCTATCAACAGGTTATCACAGATCCCGTGAACCATTTTAGCCAGCGTATTTGCCGTACAGGGCGCCACAATCATCACATCTGCCCATAAAGCCATTTCCACATGGCTGTTCCACGTTCCGTTATCCCCATAAAAATCTGTATAAACAGGCTTTTTAGACAGGGTGGAAATACTGAGTTTGGTTACAAAATGTTCCGCATCGGGAGACATAATTACCTGTACTTCCGCTCCTTTTTTCACAAAATCCCTTATCAGAAAGTGAATTTTATAGGCCGCAATTCCGCCGGAAATGGCAATGAGTATTTTTTTCCCTGAAAGGCTCATTCAAAATCGATTTTAAAAGAATACTAAAATACTTATTTTTTCTTATAAACAGACAATAACAAAGGTCATAAAGAAGTAAGTTTCTTTATGACCTTCATATATAAAAAACACAAATGATTATTTTCTGTCGTCTGTTTTTCTGAAATAGATATCATCGTTCAACCATTCTTCAATCGCTATGGAAGTTGGTTTCGGAAGCTTTTCGTAATGTTTGGAGATCTCAATCTGTTCCCTGTTTTCAAAAACCTCCTCCAATGTAGAATTGTGTACGGCAAACTCATCCAGTTTATTGTGTAATTCTGTACGAATTTCCGCATTGATCTGCTCAGCTCTCTTTCCCATGATAACAATAGCTTCATAGATTGAGCCTACTTTTTCTTCAATCTTATCTCTATCGTAAGTAATGGTATTTACTTCTGCTTTTGTATCTTTTACACTCATTTTGAGAATATTAATTTATTTTAAGATGGCAAATTTACGAATTATCTCTGAATTTTGAAAGTAGCTGCCGGCGGAGGGGTCTGAAGCACCGCGCTATCCCTCTGGATCTGCAATGCCTTTTTCTCTGCATCTACCTGATCCTTCATCTGCTGTTCCGTTTTGCTCTTTTCTGCCAATTTTTCAGCTTCCTTTTTCTGTCTTGCTGTAAGGGCAGCCATCTTGGCTTCGGTCTGTTTTTTAACTACGGCAAAATCCGTTTTTTCTTTTTCCAGTTTTTGTCTAAGGTCTAAAGCGGTTTTGGCATATTCCGTATTAGGAAGCTCTTTTTCCACCTGTCTGGTAAAGGCCAGGGCACTTTCTATACGTTCTTCTTTCAGGTCATATACCGAATTGGCGGCAAGCTGGTAACGGGATTTCATGATATAATCATAAATTTTCGGACGAAGCTTTGTACTTGGAAAATCTTCCAGTACGTTTTCCAATGCCACATTGGCCGCCTTATATTCAGCCATTTTAAAATATTGTCTGGCATTTTCGTAGGCTTTAAATTCAAGCTTGTATGATAATTCGTCTATCAGCTGGTTGATATTTTTAGATCTTTCAGAATTCGGATAATTATTCAAAAAGTCCTGAAGCTCATTAATTGCCAGCTCTGTGCTGGACTGATCCAGGTTATAATCCATTGATCCTTCATAGTAGCATAATGCAGACATATAAGCCGCTTCTTCCGCTCTTGGATCTTTAGGAAAACTTACGGCAAAACTCTTGAACTGATGCCCTGCCAACTTGTAGTTTTTATCATAGTAATTTGCGTATGCCGTATTAAAGCCTACATTCGGGAAATCATCTGTTCCCGCCACCAGATTAGCAAGCCTGTCATACAATGCCAGAGCATTCTTCCATTTCTTTTTGGCAAAGTTGTCATTGGCAGCTTTCAAAATAAAATTTTTATCTGCACTTTTCATTGCTCTCTCCTGCTGGCTCACACATGATGAAACCACAGCAACCGCCAAAAGACCTAAAATATATTTTTTCATAAAAAATTCAACAGTTTTCGGATTTTTCCGATCTATTAATTTGCAAAAATATAACTTTTTTGCCAATAGATTTTTTTTTATGATTATTTAACGTAATTTTAGTCTGCAGCGTATCCCAGAATGGCAAAAACACTGAGCAAGAGATTCATTCTTACCTTTTTTTCCGCCTCTTTCGCATAAGTTTCCTCACTTTTGCTCGGAACATACAGCTCATAGAAATTCTTATTCCGGATCACAAATAATGTAGAGCCGATGATGGTGGTAAGAATATCTTCGGGCTTCGGTGTAAATGTAAAAACTCCGGATGCAACTCCCTTTTTAATTACTTCATCGAGTTTTTTAACGAACAGCTGGTAAAAATCCAGCAGCTCATCTTTCAAATTATCCGTATGACGCAGCTCCTGGGTTACAAAACCATGGAAGTAATTATATTTAAACAATTGGGCAACAATATATTTTATGATCTCCTTCATCTGCATTTCAGGCTTCCCGTCCTTGATGGTATCTGCAAACTCAGAAAAGTTTTCCCTGGTTTTCAATACCCGGTACTGATAAAGGTAAGCCATCATTTTTTCTTTAGACCCAAAATAATATGAGATCATGGCAACGTTAATGTTAGCTTTGGAACAGATATCCCTTACAGAGGTACCTTCATATCCTTTTTTCGCGATAAGCTCTTCAGCAATATCTAAAATATGGATCTGTTTTTCTGTAAATTTCTTTTTCATTGCAGCGTACTTTGAGTAAAGTTAAGAATTTTTTAACAAACAAATAAACGTTCGTTTAATGATTTTAGGGTAAGCCCAAATAATAGTATTTTTGAATATGGATTTTTTTGATTTTCATCATCATAAGAAAAATATCTCTTATGGAATTTATAACCTCGAAACAGGAGCCACCCCACCGGATCAGCTTTATTCCATCGGGATTCACCCGAAAGACATCGATATGGATCATCTTGAAGATCAATTCAGCTGGCTGGGATCCAATATTACGGAAAACTGCTTTGCTATCGGAGAATGCGGTCTGGACTCCTTTGTTCAGGTCAGTTTGGAAGACCAACAGGGTGTTTTCTCAAGGCAGGTTAAAATCTCCAATGAGATAAGGAAGCCTTTAATCATCCATTGTGTAAGAAGATTCTATGAGATAATCTCCTTCAGAAAAAAGGCAGAACAGGCAATGATCATTCATGGATTCAATAAAAAGCAAAGTATTGCCGAAGATCTGCTGAAGAATAATTTTTATCTGAGTTTTGGAAAAGCTGTTTTGTATAATTTATCTTTGCAGAATACTTTGAGAATTACTCCCTTGGACAAAATCTTTTTAGAGACCGACAATGAAGATTTCAATATTGAAGAACTGTACCTGAAAGCTTCAGTAATAAAGGGTGTTTCTTTGGAAAAGCTCAATGATCAAATTTTGGACAATTTAGAGACTATAAAAAATGGATAAATACTGGTTGGAAAGGACGGAACTTCTCATCAAGGAAGAGGGTTTGGAAAAGCTGAATAAGGCAAGTGTCCTCGTGGTTGGCCTCGGTGGTGTAGGTTCTTTTGCCGCGGAATTCCTGGCAAGGGCAGGTGTAGGAAATATGACCGTTGTGGATGGTGACACCGTAGATATTACCAATATCAACCGGCAGCTACCCGCTTTGCACTCAACTGTAGGAAAGCATAAAGTGGAAATTGTTGCGGAAAGGCTTCTGGACATTAATCCTCAACTGAACCTGACCGGGATCAATGAATTTCTGAATCCTGAGCGAATGGATGAAGTGCTGGACTCAGGCAAGTTTGACTATGTTCTTGACTGTATTGACAGTGTTACCCCCAAGCTTTGCCTGATCAAGGCTGCCAAAAAAAGGAAGATTAAGATTATCAGCTCGATGGGAGCCGGGGGAAAGACAGATCCAAGCAAAGTAATGGTAAGGGACATCAGCAAAACCCATAACTGCTACCTGGCCAAACAGGTAAGGAAAAGACTTAAAAAGGAAAAAATCCATAAAGGCATCCGGTGCGTTTTTTCAAATGAGCTCCAAAAAGAGGAAAGCCTTAAAATGACGGACGGAAGCAACTTTAAAAAATCCTTTTACGGGACCATCAGTTTTATTCCCGCTATTTTCGGCCTTTACGCTGCAGCTGAAGTGATTAATCATTTAGTAAAAAAGGATTAATGCAGAACCAATTCAAGTATCCCCGGAAAGAAAAGCTTAAAAAAAATTCCGAGATCACTTTGCTTTTTGAGAAGGGCAAATGGAAAACCTGTGGAAAGCTGAGGATGATTGTTCTTAAAAACGATCCTGCAGAAAGTACGAAATTCGGAGTTTCTGTTTCCAAAAGGTATTTCAAAAAAGCGGTTCACCGAAACCGGATAAAAAGGCTCTTAAGGGAATGCTACCGCCTGCATAAGGATCTGTTCAGGGAAGCTTTCGGGGAAAGGACGCTGGCTATGCTTTTCTGGGTATCTTCTGATATGCCGGAGAAGCTTCGGGATGTTGAAGCCGAGTTTGTGAAACTTTGCCAGTCTCAGAAAAAAGCATGATCCCTGCAGGGTATAACAATAAACGGCTGATACTTTTAGCAATATAATTTTATCTGATCAGATACATACTCAGAATCTTGCATAGTTTTTGTAACTTTATGGGAAACAACCAAATCTGAAACAAAATGTTAGATCATGTTCCCTATTTACCCTATGTGCTTAGCCTGTTCATTGGCATTGGCCTGGCTGCCGCAACGGGCTTCAGAGTATTCCTTCCTATGTTTGCCGTGAGTCTGGCTTCTTATCTTCACTGGATCCCCATGAATGAGCATTTTGAATGGCTCGCGGGCCTTCCGGCACTTATTACCACCGGAATAGCAACTGTTGCGGAGATTCTGGCCTATTATATCCCGTTCGTTGATCATTTACTGGATACGATTTCAGTACCTATGGCCACTATTGCGGGCTCCATACTTTTTGCCAGCCAGTTTACTGATCTTGGAACATTCCCGCAATGGGCATTGGCTCTGATTGCAGGTGGGGGTACGGCGGCTACCATCAGTTCGGGATTTGCCGGGATCCGGGCAGCATCTACGGCTACCACAGGAGGTTTAGGAAACTCCGTGGTAGGAACCACCGAGACCGCAGGAGCGGGAGTAATGTCTTTTTTAGCCCTGGCAGCTCCGGTTATCGCTGCTATTTGTGCAATTATTCTTGTAATACTGGTTGTTGTTATTGGCAGAAAAGCCTGGCGTAAGCTAAGGAATCAGGATATGATTGATCATACCTGAAAATAAAAAGGCTGAACTGATTCAGCCTTGTATATTTTTCATTAATTTTTATTACGGAAATCTTTTATTTCCTGTATTCTTTTTTCAAAATATTCTTTCTTGTCAGGATTTTTATCTATTAAGATTTCAAAGGCTCTTATCGCTTTCGCATATAGCTTCTGTTCAAAGTAAAGGTTAGCCAGTGTCTCCGTCATCAGATGCGAAATATCGTCAGTTTTCTCTTTGATCACATAATTGCTTTCTTCTTTTAACTGGCTGATCTTCGGATTGTTTTCAATAAAGGTATCGATTACCTTTAATTTATTTTCCACTTTTTCCTTTCCGGTTTTTTCAGACCTGTCTATCTTAAGCCAGTTTTGCCAGGTATTGATGAATCCAGGGACATTGCTGACGGCCGGGGCTTTTTCCGGCTTCTCCACAGTACTTTTTCCGGTTTCTTTCTCAACACCTTCGCCTTCTTCTTTTGCCGGCTGGATCGTCCAGCTCGAAATATCTGAGCTAAAGAAAGAAACATTCATTACCGGGGCCTCATTCTGACCTTCTCGGGATTCCACCATTTGCGGATCTTCCTTCAGGCCGTCTGCTGTTACAAATTCTTCAGACCTGTCTTCCTTGAGGTCCGGAAGATCTTTTATTTCAGGTAAAATTGCTGTATGTTCCGGTTTTGTTTCCGGAGAAGCCTCAACCTTCCGGGGCTCCGCATGTGCCGGTTTATCAATAAGGGAATCCGGGATATGGGTTTCAATATTCATTGGCTTCCATGAAGATCTGACCTCTGCAACGGCTTCCATTTTTTCCACCTGCTGTACAGATTCGTCGTGCTTTTCCGGTTTTACTTCTTCAGGTTTCTCTGTTTCCTGCTTTTGTTCAGCTTTTTCTTCAGCAGATGCAACATGGAAGCTTTGAGTTTCTGCAAAGCTGATCTCATGGCCCTCAGCCTCAGGCTCATTTTTCATTTCTTTCTGAGCAACAGCCTTCCCAGCCTTCATTTTTTTCTCAACTTCTTCTATCAGACGTCTCATTTCCTCCTCATGCCTGTTGACATTTTCCGTTCGCTGAGACTCAGACTTTATCGCCTGTTCCGCATTAGACCGGATCTTCACCTCCGGCATAAAGGAGTCCAGCCCATGAAAACTCAGCTCCCCATTATCACGAGGAGATTGTTTTTCTTCGCCTGAAGAGATCTCATCTGCTTCTGAGGCACTCGGGGAAGCGGGTCCGTCCTCTCTGCGGTTTTCTTTTCCACTTTCCTCAGTATCTTTTTCAGCAGCTGCCGGAATATTCACTTCAGGCAGGAAAGATGCCGTTTCCTGAAAACTTAATTCTGATGTATCGGTGATTTCTTCTTTTTCTGTTGTGGAAGAAATTTTATCTTCTTCGATAATGGTTTCAGGGGTACCGGAAACTTCTTTCTGATTTTCAAAATCATTTTCCCGATTATCGTCCTGGAACTTAGGTTTTTCCTGTTTCCGTTGCGTTACCAGAGTTCCTGATTCTAAAGTAGATTCCACATCAATGACCTCGGCTGCCTCCAGCAGGAAGTTTTCTTCTCCTTCGAATAAAATCCTGTTACGTTCACCATTTACATACACATATTTAATATCTGTTTGAGAGGCTGGTAGGACGTAGCATGCTTCTTTTTGGGCTTTGGGCTGTTTCTCCTCTCTTTTGATGGGAAAGCCTTTGCTTTCATAAATGTATTTAAAGGTATTTTTAGCCATTCCAGGCTTTTCCGTAACTATCTCGGTTTTGGGCTTCTGCTGTATTTTACCGTTGATCAGCTGATACAGAATCTTTTTATCCGTGGTATAAGCTGCTGTTGTAGTAAGCTCTTTCTGATAGTTCTCCTTATCGTACAGGTGTACACCATACAGATGCAACGCTCTGATATTCTGAATATAGGGAAAAGAATTAATCTCTTCTTTCAAAAGATAAAGATCTTCTGATTGAATGTTTTTAGGGTTTTTCAATAATTCTAAGACTCTAGGATTCATTTTACCAGTTTGCTACAATGTCGTTAAATATTTTATTGATAATTCTTTCAGTTACAATTTTCACCTGAGAGGTTTCAATGTCACTCTGCGACAGGCTGCTGTTGAAGACAGCCTCATCAGAATATGTTCTGTCGAAGCTCAGTTCCGGGTGTAATTTATTTTCGTAATGCACCTTTACGGTGATCGTTAGTTTATTCTGGGATTCGTTGATAACTCCTCCTGTAGACGTAGTCGTTGTATTTGAACTGATCGTTGTAGGGGTAATGGAATAGTCCGTAATTTCTCCCTCTATCAGGATATCAGGGTTTTCTTTGGTTCCTTTTAAAGTTGTCCTCTGCAGGAAACGGTTTTGGATATCAGTGGAAAACTGTTGTGATAAGGCGGGATTTACCAATGCAGCGTTGTTGGGAAATTCATTGATCTGAACCGTTTTTTCGTCCGTTAAGGATGATCCTGTAAAGCTATAGCAGGAATGCAGAAACCCCAGGCATATTATAAACAGCCAGCTTAATTTCAGTTTTTTAGTGATATTTTTAATATTAATATTCATTTTTTGATCCTATTTCTTTTATTTCATCATATTCTATCTGCTGCATGGCATCTTCATAAGCAAAATAATGGGCTGTGTACACCAATGGTAAGGTAAAGAAAATACCAATCCCGCATAGCAGGATTCCCAGTTGCCCAATAATGCTTATTACAAGCGAGAATAAGAATATTGACAGTAAATTATTTTTCCCCATTATAACGGACATATTCCAGGCTGTTTTCACCTCCTTTATCCCCCCGAACGAAATTAAAGCGGGAATATAGAACCCTTTAAGTGTAATTATCAGAATTGCAAGGGATAATATAACCAGATAAGGGATAAAAAAAGCAAAGAAAGCAGTAGACGGCTCCCCGTTTTCTCCGGTCAGAACCGGTATCATGATAAACATAGGGATATAAAGCAGAAATATTCCCCCAATCAGGATCAACTGCAAAATAAAGTAAGGAGTAAAATCATCAAAATTGAAAATATCACCCGGGCTGGCCTGCTGCCTTTTATTCAGCCTTCTGCAATATTTATAAAAATTCCCTACCGCTAAAAAGCTACAGAAAGGAATGATTGACATTACGATGCAGAAAAAGAAGGCCAGGAAAACATTTCCGAAATCTTTTTTTAAGAGGTCAACTCCTTTACTGATGTATTCATTAAACTTAAAATCGATGGGCTTTGCTTGAACTTTTAGCATTTTTGTTAGTCTTCCAGGTTATATTGTTTTATTTTTCTATAGAGTGTTCTTTGTGAGATTCCCAGCTCATCGGCAGCTTTGTTTCGACGTCCTTTATGCTTTTCCAGTGCTTTAATGATCAAATCTTTCTCGTTATTCTGAAGGGAGAGGGATTCGGGTTTATTTTCTTCAACCTCAATGTCCTCAACATCTTCATAGCTGTTGTCCGGATTAGAGATAATGGTAGGAGTCTGCACCTCATTTTTATCTTCAAAATACAGTAAAGAATTCGGGTTTACCGTTTTCTGGCTTTCTGCAGGAGTATAGATCCTGTTGATCAGGTTTTTCTCATGACTGCTCAGGTCTGCTGCGCCCCGGTTCTTTATCAGCTCCGAAGTTAAGGATTTTAAATCATTTATATCATTCCGCATATCGAAGAGAATTTTATACATGATCTCTCTTTCGCTGCTGAAATCTGTTTGCTTTTGGGAGCCAGGTGTATTTACCACCATTGGCAAATGTGCATCCATAGGTATGTATTCCGCCAGCTTTTCCACCGTAACCTTCCTGTTCCTCTCCACTACAGTCATCTGCTCCACCAGATTCCTCAGCTGGCGGACATTTCCCGGGAAGGAATAGTTTTCAATATAATGTATGGCACTGGGTTCCAGCTCCAGCTCCGGCATTCTGTACTTTTCAGCAAAGTCTATAGCAAATTTCCGGAACAGCAAATGAATATCTCCTTTTCTCTCGCGCAGGGGAGGCATATCAATCTGTACCGTGTTCAAACGGTAGTATAAGTCTTCACGGAACCTGCCATCCTGTATGGCTTTCATCATATTCACATTGGTTGCAGCCACAATTCTTACATTCGTCTTCTGAACCTGAGAAGATCCTACCTTCATAAATTCTCCGCTTTCCAGTACTCTTAAGAGACGGACCTGTGTCTGCAACGGGAGTTCCCCTACTTCGTCCAAAAAGATGGTTCCTCCGTCCGCCACTTCAAAATAGCCTTTTCTGGTGGCTGTAGCTCCTGTAAAAGCTCCTTTTTCATGACCGAACAATTCGGAGTCTATGGTTCCTTCGGGAATGGCCCCACAATTCACCACAATATAAGGCTGATGTTTTCTTCTGGATTCTGAATGAATGATTTTAGGAATAAATTCTTTTCCGACACCGCTTTCTCCGATCACTAAAACGGAAATATCCGTTGGCGCAACCTGGATCGCTTTTTCCAAAGCCCGGTTCAAAGCCGGGAAATTGCCGATAATTCCAAAACGATTTTTTATATTCTGTAATTCGTTACTCATAAGTAAATTAGATTATTGATTTTTAATATGATCTGCCTCACAATAACAGATCTGTGTCAGCCGGTTTCAAGCAATTGCTTATTCAGCCCATTAAATCCAGATAATCCTTGTTTCTGATTTTTGAAACTTTACTTTTAAAATGTTCATCTTCCGGAAAGCCACATTCATTACCCTGTTTTTCAAAGTTTTTCAGGACCTCATCATGACCGCATGCTACAGAGCCAATAAGACCTTGCTTTCCAGTATAGAAATTCCTGTATGGTTTTCCGGAAAAGATTTTCCCAATAAGAGCAAGAGCTTTTTGCTTTTGATGTATCGTAAAATATAAAGCTTGCTTTTCCTGTTTTTCTTTACAATTCCGGGAGTTTAAAAGCTTGCTGTACACTTCGCACAGCTTTTTATAATCCTCATTTTCAACAGCAATATTGCCGATGTGTGCAGAAATATTACTGCAGATCATCACCAATAAAATACTCAGGCAATATTTATGAATTCTTTCCATGTTTATTTTATGGTTGCTATTGATGGTAATTCTATTTAATGATTTGAAAAAGGGTTATTTAACTGTTTCCCCCAAAAGTGTGCCTTGTGTATTGTCAAAAACAAAAACGTCCACAATGTCACCTATTTTCTGGCCTTCCAGCTTATCAAACACACAAACGGCATTCTGTGAATTCCGGCCTTTCCATTGGTTTTCATTCTTTTTGGAAGTTCCTTCAATTAAAATCTGATGTACTCTTCCCACATAAGACCGCATCCGCTTTCTGGATAATTCACCCTGTAAGGCAATGACCTCTGCCAAACGTCTTTGTTTAACCTCAGCGGGGATGTTGTCCTCCATTTTTTTGTGAGCCGGAGTTCCCGGTCTTTCCGAATAGGCGAACATATATCCATAATCATACTCCACCTCTTTCATCAGGCTTAGTGTATCCTGATGATCTTCCTCAGTTTCATTACAAAAACCGACGATCATATCCTGGGAAAATGCGATATCCGGAACAATTTCCTTTGCTTTCCGGATAAGATCAAGGTATTCTTCCCGGGTATGTTGTCTGTTCATGGCCTGAAGCATATTATTGCTGCCGCTTTGAACAGGAAGGTGAACGTATTTGCAAATATTATCATATTTAGCCATCATCCTGAATACCTCCAGGCTCATATCCTGAGGATTGGATGTTGAGAACCTGATTCTCATCCCGGGAACAGCAATGGCTACCATTTCAAGAAGCCGGGCAAAATTAATCGCTGTGGCTTTCTGCATTTCAGTGGCCTTAGCAAAATCCTTTTTCGGCCCTCCTCCATACCAAAGGTATGAATCCACGTTCTGTCCTAAGAGGGTAACTTCTTTATACCCGTTGTTCCAGAGGCCTTTGCACTCTTCAATAATAGAATGCGGATCGCGGCTTCTTTCCCTTCCTCTTGTAAACGGAACCACACAGAAGGTACACATATTGTCGCAACCTCTGGTAATGGTAACAAAGGCAGTAACACCGTTTCCTCCCAAGCGTACGGGATTGATATCTGCATAGGTTTCTTCTTTTGAAAGAATGACGTTAATTGCCTCTCTTCCGTCCTCGGTTTCTTTCAGAAGGTTGGGAAGGTCTCTATAGGCATCCGGCCCGACAACCAGATCAACCAGTTGCTCCTCTTCCAAAAACTTGGTTTTCAGCCTTTCGGCCATACATCCGAGAACCCCAACCGTCATATTCGGTTTTTCTTTCTTCAGGTTTTTAAACTGGGACAGCCTCATCCTTACGGTCTGCTCTGCTTTTTCACGGATCGAGCATGTATTTAAAAGGATAAGATCTGCTTCTTCCGCTTTCAGGGTTGTATTATATCCCTGTTCATTAAGAATAGAGGCTACAATTTCGGAGTCAGAGAAATTCATCTGACAGCCATAGCTCTCCAAAAACAATTTTTTAGAGTTTCCGGCTTTTTCAGCAATAGCCAGAGCTTCACCCTGTTTTGTTTCGTCTATATATTTTTCTTGCACAGTTTTATCGGTTTAAAGGTTCAATTCTTAAAGCTCATTTTCATCTAAAATGTTTTGAACTTTAGTTTTGAAAAGTTTAGTTTGCAAAGATACAAAATATTGTGCCAAAATGGCAGGACTATTTTTGAATTAACAACATCGATCTTCTGCTACATATCAGCGGATAAAGATGTGAAATTCATCTTTAACTTCATTTCAGATTGTACAGGCTGGCCATTACACGTTGCAGGAGCCCATGTTTTTTTGATTCTTCTCACCACATATTGCATGTCGTCAAAAAACACTTCGCTGTTTAAAACTTTAGGCGCTCCCTCAATATCTATTACTTTTCCGGCAGCATCTATCGTTAAGGTAAACGTAAAGTCTCCCGACAAGGTATAGAAATCGGAATTAAGATAATTATACATGTATTTTTGCAGGATTTCTTTGTAAGCTGCCGCACCGCCTTCAAAGGCAGCAGGCTTGAAATCATTACAGCCCTTTACTGCGATCTGCAAAAAAGGCTCTTTGATGTCTATTTTGAGCAGGTTTTTATTATTTTCCATGATAAACGAGTCATCTCTGTCTTCAATATCCTGGGCAAATGAAAAGTTTGCGATAAAAAAAACTATCAATAGTACAGAGGTTTTCATAATACTTTTTATTTATCAAATGACCCATAAAAAAGGGTTATTTTGTAATCCTTTTTTCCTATCTTAATAGGGATTTCACCGATTATTACAGCAACCCTTTAATATGCCTGTAATTGCTCTTTACTGTATCAAACACCTCTTCCATTTTACCTCCAAGCATCAGTTGCGCCATGGATTTGGTCATTCCCAGCACCTGGTCAAATTCTATTTTCGGAGGCAGTGCCAGCGCATTAGGGTTTGTAAAAATATTCAAAAGATACGGCCCGTTATATTCCAGGCATTCTCTGATGGCATCCGCCACTTCTTCGGGCTTATGGATATTCTTTCCCGGATAGCCCATAGCCTGTGCCACCAAAGCAAAGTCGGGGTTCATCATGTCTGTTTCATTATCCGGCATTCCTCCTACTTCCATTTCCAGTTTTACCATTCCAAGGGATCTGTTATTGAAAACAATCAATTTCACCGGAAGCTTATATTGAAAAATAGTAGCCATATCACCCAATAACATTGATAAACCGCCATCACCGCACATCGCAATCACCTCCCTTCCCGGATAAGCCAGAGATGCGCCAATAGCCATAGGCATTGCATTGGCCATAGAGCCGTGGTTGAAAGACCCGAGCATCTTTCTTTCACCTGTTCCTGTAATGAACCTGGCTCCCCATACGCAGCACATGCCGGTGTCTACTGTAAAAACAGCATCCTTTCTGGCCAGCTGATCAAGAGTGTAAGCAACATATTCCGGCTGGATGGAATTTTCTTTTCCGAAATCCCTGACATATGCCATCTGATTCTCTTTTACTTTTTCATAAAACTCAAGTTGCTGATTGAGAAAATGAGTGTCTTTCTTTTCTTTTAACAGAGGCAATAAAGCATTGATGGTTTCTTTAACATCTCCCGTGAGCCCGAGCTCGAGCTTTGCCCTCCGCCCCAATCTCTCCGGGCTTTCGTCTACCTGGGCTATTTTATTTTTCACAGGCATGAACTTCTGGTATGGGAAATCTGTCCCTAAAAGGAGCACCAGATCTGCTTCATGCATGGCGTGATAGGCGGATGGAAATCCCAGAAGTCCTGTAAGTCCTATTTCATTAGGGTTATTGGGCTGTATCGCCATTTTTCCCCGGAAAGAATACCCTACCGGTGCTTTTAAATAACCTGACAGTTTTATGACCTCCTGTCCGGCTTTTTCTGCCCCTATCCCACAGTAAAGGGTAATCTTTTCACTTTCATTGATAAGATCCGCCAACCTGCCCAGCTCTTCATCAGACGGACGTATAACAGGGTTTGTTTTGAATACCTGCAGAGGTGGCCCCTTCCTCAGCCGGCAATTCCGAAACATCACCCGGAAGGCCAATGACAGCTACCCCTTTTTTGGAAATCGCATGCTGAATAGCTGTTTGTACTGTTCTCTGAACCTGTTCGGGTCTTGTTATCATCTGGTTATAATAACTACAATCATCGAACAGCTTTATCGTGTTCGTTTCCTGAAAATAATCCATTCCCATTTCATCGCTCGGGATCGTAGAAGCGATCACCAGCATCGGAACATGGGAACGGTGGGCTTCGTAGACACCATTGATCAGGTGAACGTGTCCGGGTCCGCAACTTCCCGCGCATACGGCAAATCCTTCAAGCTCTGCTTCAGCCGCAGCAGCATAGGCTCCAGCTTCTTCATGCCTGACATGTATCCATTCTATCGAGCTCTTTTTTACTGCGATATTCAAGTGATTAAGGCTATCGCCGGTTACGGCATAAATCCTTTTAACGTTTGCATTTTCGAGCATTTCAACGATCTGCTCCGCTATATTTTTTGCCATAATTCATATTTTGATTTGGTGTGCATCAGAATAGATGTATAAGGTGTTATTAAATTTCAAGCATTTCTTCTATCAAATTTAATGAATCTTCAACATTCCACCTGTATTTTCAGTTAATTTTCCCGATAATAAAAAAGGCCCTGCAACTGCAGAGCCTGATATGAGTAATATAAGATTACAATACTTCTATCTGGTTTCTCAACAGATCTTCAAATTCATCTCTTTTGCGGATCAGATGGGCCTTGCCATCTAAAAATAATACTTCAGCCGGCTTCAGCCTTGAATTGAAGTTGGAGCTCATTTCAAAGCCATAGGCTCCCGCATTATGGAAGGCCAGAATATCTCCTTCTCTTACCTCGTTTAGCTTTCTGTCCCAGGCAAAAGTATCTGTTTCACAAATATTCCCAACCACGGTATAGATCCTTTCCGCTCCTTTTGGGTTGGAAAGGTTTTCGATAACATGGTAAGAGTCATAAAACATGGGACGGATCAGGTGGTTGAAGCCGGAATTTACCCCTACGAAAACCGTTGCAGTAGTTTGTTTGATAACATTGGCCTTTACCAGCAGATAACCGCTTTTTCCAACAAGAAATTTCCCGGGCTCAAACCATAATTCAAATTTTCTGCCTGTTGTTTTGGAAAACTCGGCAAGTACTTTTTCAACTTTTTTCCCAAGGGTCTTCACATCTGTCTCCATCTCGCTGTCCTGGTAAGGAATTTTGAATCCGCTTCCCATATCAAGATATTTCAGATTCGGGAAATGTTCGGAAAGTTCCAGCATAATGTCCAAAGCCTGTAAAAACACCTCAGGATCCTTGATCTCGCTTCCCGTATGCATATGAAGGCCTTCTACATTAAGATTGGTACTCTTCATTATCCTTTCGATATGACGGAGCTGATGAATGGAAATCCCGAATTTACTATCAATGTGGCCCGTAGAAATTTTATAGTTTCCACCGGCAAAAATATGAGGATTGATTCTTACAAAAATCGGATACGTATTCCCGTATTTATTCCCGAATTGCTCAAGAATGGAGATATTATCAATATTGATATGAACTCCGTACTGCATAGCTTCTTCAATCTCTGCCAGATCAACACAGTTGGGAGTGAATAATATTTTTTCTTTGGGAAACCCTGCCTTTAGACCAAGCTTCACTTCATTTATAGATACGCAATCTAAAGAAGCTCCCAGGTTCCTGACATATTTTAAAATATTTATATTGGTTAAAGCCTTAGCCGCATAAAAGAATTTTGTGTGTTTTAAAAAAGAAGATGTAAGTTTCTCGTATTGAGTTTTGATAGATTCAGCGTCATAAACATACACCGGCGTGCCATATTCATTGGCAATTTTTAGCAAATCTGTTGAATTCATAATAATTAAAATACTTCTTTTTTGTTATAAGAAGTTACAAAGGTAAGGAATACTGAATTTATTTTGGTAATGGTAAGGTCTCAAAATCACCACGAAGCAGCGCCAACTGCAATTCATTGTTTAAATCTGAAGAGGGCAAAGGCAACTCTATTTTTAATTTGGAAAGCTTGCTTAATGTCTGGATCTGCGTGAACAGCTCATAAAAACCGTAGGAAGTTATCCTTCCGTTCTCTATAATCAGGAATAGTTTTTCTCCTAACTTTCTTCCCGCACCCAGCCACAGCTCATTGCGCTTCCTGAAATCTATTTTCTTTTTAAAGGCATCAATATCCTTAAACTCTTCTTGTCCAGATATGAACTGAACTGCTTTTGCTCCCTGGGTAAAGGATTTGAACTTTAAAATAGGTTTTTCTGCCTTATTCAGCTTATTTTTTTCAACAATATATTTATCGTTTCTGTAATAAAGCCCGAAAGGAAGCGATTCTCTTTTTCTGATGTTTTTAGAGCTCAATATCAATTTGGCGATGATATCACTTCCTGTAAGCTCAAAATTTATCTGCTGTACCTCTGTCTGAATGCTTTCCCATTTCCTGGATTTGGAATTGAAGACCTTTTTGGAAAATTTATTGATATCCTGTACATGGTCTGAAAAAATAATCTCCCCGCTCTCATTCTGAAAGTAGACAAATCCTTTTTCATTCGGCAAATCCTGGGTTAACTCTTTGATTTTATTGATATATGTTTTAGCATTGGTCTCCTCATGCTGTTTCTGAATGATCTCATTTTCAGTATCCTTTGAGATCAAAAGTTTAAAAAGCTCCAATGTAGCCCTTGCATCGCCATCTGCCCTGTGGTGATTCGTCAGCGGAATGCCCAGAGACTTGACCAGCTTCCCCAATGAATAGCTTACTTCATCAGGAATGAGCTTTTTTGCCAGGGGAATAGTATCTAAGGTGTTAATCTTAAAATCATATCCAAGCCTCTTGAATGATTGTCTGAGCATTCTGTAATCAAAATCAATATTGTGCCCTACCAATGTGGTATTTTGGGTTATTTCAACGATCCTCCGGGCAATTTCATGGAATTTGGGTGCTGTTTTCACCATTTTAGGGGTAATATTGGTCAACTTCTGCACAAAAGGGGTAATGTCACTTTCAGGGTTAACAAGTGAAATAAACTGATCGACAATTTTCTGCCCGTCATACCTGTAAATAGCAATGTCTATAATGCATTCTTTTCTGTAACCTGCACCATTACTTTCTATATCTATAATTGAATACATTTAAATTATACAGCTAACTTTTTTAGATTAATGTTAATAATACCCGCCATAGCGCCCTAAACAACTTCATGACTACACATACATAAGCTATGCCATAAATCAGGACAGCTCCGGTTATATTGATCTTCGGATGCCATCATCTGAAACATATGAATTTATCCCACAGCCGGTACTCCGGATAGCAATTTGTAAAGAGGCTAAAATAATAAAATTATGTCAAAACAGTAAAACACCCGCTGCCTCCATTATATTATATTTACATTAAAATATCCGTAATTGCTTCCGGGCTATCTTCTTCTTCCCCCCAGCCCGAACATTCCCAGAATGGCTTTAGCACTTTCCCGCATTAATGTACTGGTAAAAGTTCGTCCGGCTTTACTTTCCAGGATTTGTTCAAACATTCCGGGCTCTTCCTTCACCGGCTTCGTCTTGCCCGCCGGTGCATTTTGGGTTGCCTGTTCCATTCTGTTCACAAGCATTTCGTAAGCAGATTCCCGGTCAATAACCTGCTCATATTTAGCCACTAACGCCGATTTACTTGTCAAATCCGAGATCTCGGCATCATTCAGGACATCCATTCTTGATTCAGGGGATATCAGGTAGGTATGAACCAATGGTGTCGGGATACCTTTTTCATCCAATGCAGTCACAAAGGCTTCGCCAATCCCCAGATTCTGGATCAGGGTTGAAGCGTCATAAAATTCCGTGGTAGGGTAATTCTCCACTGCTTTCGAAATTTCTTTTTTATCTTTGGCCGTGAAACCTCTCAGCGCATGCTGTATCTTCAATCCCAGCTGTGAAAGCACACTTTCCGGAACATCCCCGGGAATTTGGGTGATAAAATAAATACCTACTCCTTTGGAACGGATCAGCTTCACCATGGTTTCGATCTGTGAAATCAAGGCTTTGGATGATTCATCGAAAATCAAATGGGCTTCATCAATAAACAGTACCAGTTTCGGCTTACCACTGTCGCCTTCTTCAGGAAAGGTCATGTAAATCTCCGCAAAAAGAGACAGCATAAATGTTGAGAACAGCTGTGGCTTATTCTGAATATCTGCAACCCTAAGGATATTGACCACTCCCTTACCTTCCCTGGTCTGAAGTAAATCCTGAACATCAAAACTCAGCTCCCCGAAAAAACCGGATGCTCCCTGTTGCTCCAAAGCTACAATTGACCTTAAGATAGCTCCCAGTGAAGATGAAGCAATGGAACCGTAATTTGCAGCAAGCTCAGCCTTACCCTGCGCATTATCCGTTACATATTGTAAGACCTTCTTCAGATCATTCAGATCTATTAAAGGAAGTCCCTTATCATCACAGTATTTGAAAACTATTGACATGATACTTTGCTGGGTATCATTCAACTGCAAAATTTTGCTCAGCAAAACAGGCCCAAATTCAGTAACGGTCGCCCGCAGTTTCACCCCTCTTTCACCCGAAATGGTCATCAGCTCTACAGGGAATGCCTGGGGGTGATACGGCAGCTGTGTTTTTGCATATCTTTCCTCGATTGCCGGATTCATGGTACCGGCTTCGGCAATTCCTGAAAAATCTCCCTTAATATCCAAAACCAATGACGGAATTCCCGCATGAGAAAGCTGCTCGGCAAAAACCTGCAGTGTTTTGGTCTTTCCTGTCCCTGTAGCTCCTGCAATAAGACCGTGCCTGTTGATGGTCTTTAAAGGAATGGTCACGTTTACCTCCGGGATTACCTCTCCGTTCAGCATGCCTTTTCCTAATATGATATGTTCTCCTTTTGGAGAATATCTTGCATTCAATTCCTCAATAAATTGTGCTTTATCTGCCATTTGACTTTTTTTTAATTCATAAATATAAAATTTTTTATAAAATATTTTATATGCCGGGATAATATTCATGATTAAGTTCAGTTATAAAGCTTCGTAAATTATTCTTAACTTAGTACGATCAAGAATGGGACTTTTAAAAATCTTTGATTTAGAATGAATAAAAACTTTATAGATTTATTCTATTGCTATAGATTCTTTATTTTAGCCTGTTTTAAAAAAATAAACACGATTTTTGTACTCAATTAATAAAACTGTTATATAGATAATGAAAGTTGAACAAATATATACAGGCTGCCTCGCTCAGGGTGCATATTACATTGTATCAGAAAATGAAGCTGCAATCATAGACCCCTTGAGGGAGGTGAAGCCTTATCTGGACCGTCTGGAAAAGGATCATGTAACTTTAAAATATATTTTTGAAACTCATTTCCATGCGGACTTTGTTTCAGGGCATCTGGATTTGAGCAGGAAAACCGGCGCTCCTATTGTATATGGCCCTACGGCACAGCCGGATTTCGAAGCACTTATTGCGGAAGATCATCAGATTTTCAACATCGGAAAAGTAAAAATAAAGGTTTTACATACTCCGGGACATACCATGGAAAGCTCCACATTTCTTTTAATTGATGAGAACGGCAAGGAAACGGCAATCTTTACCGGGGACACACTATTTTTAGGAGATGTGGGAAGACCTGATCTTGCCCAGAAATCCACCAATCTCACCCAGGAGGATCTGGCAGGGATTCTATATGACAGTTTACAAACCAAAATCATGCCTCTGGATGACAGCATTACCGTTTACCCGGCTCATGGCGCAGGCTCTGCGTGTGGAAAAAACATGCAGAAAGAGACCGTCGACACATTGGGAAACCAGAAAAGAACGAATTATGCTTTGAATCAGCCAGATCGGGAGTCTTTCATAAGAGAGGTTCTAGATGGGTTAACGGCTCCGCCAAAGTATTTCGGCATGAATGTGGCCATGAATAAAAGCGGATATGAAAGTCTTGATGTTGTTATGAACAAAGGTTTAAACCCGGTTTCGGCAGATGAGTTTGAAGCTTTTGCCGAAGAAACAGGGGCCTTGATTTTAGATACCAGAAGCCCGGGAGAGTTTTATAAGGGCTTTATCCCGAATTCAATCAATATCGGTCTAAAAGGGGATTTCGCACCATGGGTAGGAACCTTAATTGTAGATGTGAAATATCCTTTGCTGCTGGTAACGGATGAAGGCACTGAAGAAGAAGCCATCACAAGACTGAGCAGAGTGGGCTTTGATAATGTGCTGGGATATCTGAAAGGGGGCTTCAGGGCCTGGAAAGATGCCGGAAAGGAGACCGATGATATAAAAAGAATTTCTCCCGAAGAATTTGCTGAGCAGTATAATGAAAATTCCAAGGTCATTGATGTAAGAAAATTGACGGAATACTCTGCCGAGCATATTGACAACGCCTATAACAAGCCTTTGGATGTGATCAGCGACTGGGTGCATTCGGTTGACAATTCCGAACATTTCTTTCTTCATTGTGCAGGCGGCTACCGCAGCATGATTGCAGCCAGCATACTTAATTCACACGGAATCAGAAACTTTACCGAAATAGAAGGTGGATTTAACGGAATTAAAAAAACTGAAAAGTTCCCGATCTCCAATTTTGTCTGCCAATCCAAAACTTTATAGGAATGAAAATAAAGAATACGGCGGGAGGTGTCATTCTTACAACAGCCCTACTGCTAAGCAGCTGTAAGACGGCAATGGCCTCCGATATATCCAAAGCGGATATTAGGGATGTCGTTAATAGTCCTGATGTTACCTTAGTAGATGTAAGGATCCCCGAACAGTATGAAAAGGGAACGGCAAAGAATGCCATCAACATCCCTCTGGCGGAGACACAGAATAATACGCACGTCCTTAAAGGCAAAAAGGTTGTTGTATTCTGCAATAAGGGTATTCAGGCAGATCAGGCTGTGGAAATATTAAAGCAAAACGGAGTGGATGTTTATGATGGTACGAGCTGGGAAAATGTCAGGGCAATTCAGAATGAAAAAAGATCTTCACAACCATAAAATGTTAACACTATGTCACAAAAATTCCAGGAAATCATCAACTCGGAACGGCCTGTACTGATCGATTTTTTTGCCACCTGGTGCCAGCCCTGCAAGGTTCAGTCTTCGGTTTTAACTACCGTAAAAGAAAATGTAGGCGAAGGAGCCAGGATCATAAAAGTGGATGTCGATCAATATCCTGCCTTAGCTTCTCAATATGGAGTAAGAGGCGTTCCCACGTTAGCGATCTTCAAAAATGGGGAGTTGCTATGGAAAGAAAGCGGTGTGCATGACGTAAATACTCTGACCCAACTTTTAAAGCAATATATGTAAACTGTGATCATTCACAGTTTTTTTATAGTTGGATTGAAAACTGATCCCTGTCATTGAGAAATTGAAAATGATTCCTGAAATCCGTCAGCTCAGGCATAGATAATTCCGCTGAGATTATATTTCCGTTTTTGTTGGATATTTCTGTTCCGTCAGCAAAAAAACAATGAGAACTTTCTTTATAAAACAATTGGTTCCCGTCTGTTCCGATCCTGTTCAGGCCGAATACGAATGATAGATTCTCTATAGCTCTTGCCTTAAGCAGATGCTCCCAGGCAGCCACTCTTTTCTCAGGCCAGTTGGCAACATATAAAATGGCATCATAATCATTATTATTCCTTGCAAAAACCGGAAAACGAAGATCATAACAAACCTGCAATAAAAACCGGAATCCTTTATATTCTACAATTACCCTTTTCCTGCCGGGAGTATATATCTTATCTTCCCCTGAAAAGGAAAACAGATGTCTTTTATCATAAAAGCTGATGTCACCATCGGGCCTGACGAAATACATCCGGTTATAGAACTTCCCTCCTTGCTCTACCGGAGCACTTCCACAGAAAGCAGCATTCTTCTCCCCTGCCATTTTTTTAAGAAACCCAAGGGATTCCTCATTCTTATCCGAAACCTCTGCGGCATCCATACAGAATCCTGTAGAGAACATTTCCGGAAGAAGGAAAATATCCGCCTCCTGATCTTGAAGCTGATCTTTTATCAATTGAAAGTTGTCCTTTTTATTTTTCCAGACGATATCTAAATTTAGCCCCGTAATTTTCATAATCTTATCCAAAACTTCTATAAAAATACAGTTTTTTATTGGTTTCGGTTCTATTTTTGATACAAATAATCTTTAGTAATAACATTAAAAAGTGTAATATTTATGAAGAAACTGGTTTTTGTTTTCATGATGATTCTTTTCGGTGCTACCGCTAACGGACAAGCCTGGACGGGAAAAGGAGATCAGAAAATACAATTGGGACTCAATGCCTGGGGATATGGCACAGGGGTTACCGGAACTTATGATTACGGCCTAAATAAGCTCTTATCAATAGGTGCCGGTCTTAATGCTTATTTTGACGGTTATAAAGATAATGACGATGACAACAGGGTCTTTGTTTTCGGGCGTCTGAACTTTCATTTACAGGAAGCTCTGGGCCTTCCTTCAAAATGGGATATTTATCCGGGTGTGGATTTAGGAGTCCTTGGAAAAGATTTTGGAATCGGTGCCCATATCGGAGCCCGTTACTTTTTCAATGATAGAATCGGGGTATTTGCAGAGGTCGGGAACAATGGCAGCCTCGGGGTTTCTTTCAATTTATAGAGCCATTCTGAAAAATATATGACAAAGCTTCTTATCAGAGAGGCTTTTTTTATTTGGCATAGTTTTGATAATTGTTACCTTTGCAAATCAAAATCTAAAATTTATTAATGGAATTAGCAATCAAGATTTTCCAGTTTATATTAAGTATTTCAATCTTAGTAATTCTTCACGAGCTCGGACATTTTCTACCGGCAAAATGGTTCAAGACCAAAGTTGAAAAATTCTATTTATTCTTTGATCCATGGTTTTCTATCGTAAAGAAAAAAATCGGCGAAACGGAGTATGGTATCGGGTGGCTCCCTTTCGGAGGCTATGTAAAGATCGCCGGTATGGTGGATGAAAGCATGGATACCGAACAGCTGAAACAGCCGGCCCAGCCTTGGGAATTCAGAGCAAAACCTGCCTGGCAGAGACTTATCATCATGCTCGGAGGAGTTACCGTAAATTTCTTTTTAGCCTGGCTTATCTACAGCTGCCTCTCTTTTTTCAATGGGGAAATGTATACCGACCTTAATAAGTTTACTAATGGAGTGGAGGTAACCAATGCAGGAAAAAAAATGGGTTTCCAGAACGGAGATAAAGTCATCAGTATTGACGGGAAGCCAGCGGAGAGACTGGAAAATGCATCTATTAATATTCTTTTGGGGAATAACGTTACCGTGTTAAGAAACGGTAAAGAAGTCACTTTCCCTATAAACCCTGAAGGTGTAGCTGAAGTTCTTAAGCAAAAAGAAACAAAGCTCTATATCAGTCCGAGGGTGCCGATGGTCGTTGATTCATTGGCAACACCTGCTTCTCAAGCATCGGGATTTGCTGTTGGTGATAAAATAATTGGGATCAATGGACAAAAAGCCTCATTTTTTGATGAAGTAAGCTCTATTTTGAGTCAAAACAAAGGAAAAACAATTTCTGTAGAAATACTAAGGAACGGTGTTTCCCAAACTTTGCCTGCTGTTTCCGTAGACAAAAACGGTAAATTAGGAATAATGATTGAGTCCAAATCAATTGCAAAATCAATTGTAACCGATAAGAAATATTCTTTCGGAGAAGCTATTCCAAGAGGTTTTGAAAGGACTATTGAAGCCTTAACCATGCAGGTGAAGCAGTTCAAAATCATGTTTAATTCCAAGATCCAGGGATATAAAAATGTAGGAGGCCCTATCGCTATTGTAAAGAATATGCCTATAGATAAAGATAAGGATGGAAGCTTCGCTATCAACTGGCCTGCTTTCTGGGGCTTTACAGCGATGTTTTCCGTTTGGCTGGCATTCCTTAACCTGATCCCTATCCCGGGGCTGGATGGCGGGCATGTATTGTTCACTTTATGGGAAATCATTACGGGAAAACCGGTTCCTCAAAAAATTCTGGAGAATGCCCAGATGATTGGTGTTATCTTCCTGTTAGGTTTGATGTTATTGATTTTCGGAAGCGATATTTTCAAAGTACTTACCGGAAAACTGTAATATTTTTCGAAAATTTTAAATAAAAATTTGTCTGGTATAAATATTCGTCCTATATTAGCACCACTAAAAACAAAGGACATTCCTCCTTAGCTCAGTTGGTTAGAGCATCTGACTGTTAATCAGAGGGTCGCTGGTTCGAGCCCAGCAGGAGGAGCTAAAATCCATCAGAAATTCTGATGGGTTTTTTATTTAATTCTAAGTCATAATTACTGGGATCTTTAAAAATTAATGCTTTGAAAATTAGAGTTAAAGATAAAAACTCCTTTGTTTAAAAGCAATATCTCTCCAAAAATTTGCTTGATATCATTATTCCTGTTATCTTTGCACCACTTAAAAACAGAAGAATATTCCTCCTTAGCTCAGTTGGTTAGAGCATCTGACTGTTAATCAGAGGGTCGCTGGTTCGAGCCCAGCAGGAGGAGCGCTAAAAATCAAGAGGCTGTCTCAAAAGGTAAATTAACGCTCTGAGAATCTCTTAAATGACAAAAGTTGTCAGACAGGAGTCCGAGAGAGGGGGTACTTTTGAGACAGCCTCTTTTTCTATAATTTGTCACGAATATTTCACGAACATTAGTATCCTTATTTATTGTTATATTAGTACATGTTTTATTAATAACAAGAAAATAATGGAAAATTTCTACACATCATTTTTACCTTTGTTTTGATTCTTACGTTAATTTACATTATGGTAACAAAAAATAGGATTAGAATGTTTACTATTATTTCACTATTGTCTTGGAAGTTATGTGGTAATGCTCAAATTAAAAAAAATATATTATAATAATGAACATTGAAAAATATTGAGTTCGCTTTTATTAATTGAACTAATTTATTATGTTTATGATACTAATAATATTGACTGAGCTTGGAAAATAATGAAAAACAGTTTAAGAGATATGTATAATTCTGTATCAAGAAAACATTTACAGATATATGTTGATGAATTTGTTTTTAGATTTAATACTAGAAAAATGGAGTGCAGAGTTAGATTTAATTACTTACTTTTGAACTCTAATATATTATTAAAATTTAGAAAATTTAAAAATGATTAAACTTTAATCTGAAAATTAACACTTTTGGATTCTAAATGAAATTTTATATTTTTGATAATCAAATACATGTAAATTTCTTATTTTTGAAAAAACAGAAATTTGGATAATTTTGAAGAGCAGTTAGAAAATTTTATTAGAAACACAGATCATGAGTATTATACAACTCAAACAAAAATATGTTACTTTATTGTAGAAAGAATTTATAAAAGAGTTCTAGATGGGTATGATTTTGGTGCTATAAAGATCGATGAAGAATATGGATTGATTAAGGAAGGAAATCATAGATATATTGCTTATAAAATGGCTGGTTATGATTTTAAAATAATACCTTGGACTAAAAATCATACTGATCCTTTCAATAGAATTAATGACTTTGTAATTGATAATGAAGAAGATTGGGACAGGAATGATCCTGAATATATTAAGTATTGTACAGATGAATTTCTTAAAGATTTATAGGTAATATGAAACTTTTTTTAGACATTGATGGTGTAATGGTTCATGCTAATCCACATAGAACAGTGGAGTTAGAGGAGGATGGATTTTATAAATTTGATAATAAAGCTGTAGATGTTTTGAACTCTATAGATCATTCAAATATTGAATTAGTTTTATCAACCTCCCATAGATTCAGATATAATGTAAACCAATGGAGACGTATTTTTCGTAGGAGAGGTATTGAATTTAAAAGAGTATCTATAATGGCAATTGAAGTAGAACATAGACAATCTAGAAAATTTGAAATAGAAAAATGGATTACTGATCATAATATAGATTCAAACGACATAGTTATAATAGATGATGATAAATCTTTAAATGCTCTTCCTGAAAAATTAAAAAGAAGATTAATTTTAACAAATCCATATACAGGACTAACTAATGCAGATGAGCTAAAAGAACTTTTAAAATAAAAAGCAAATATTAAAAACTAGATTGGAAAATAAAAGAGAGGCTGTCTCAAAAGGTAAATTAACGCTCTGAGAATCTCTTAAATGACAAAAGTTGTCAGACAGGAGTCCGAGAGAGGGGGTACTTTTGAGACAGCCTCTTTATTTTTTAACAACTAGTGTAAAATTGGTATAGTTACCAAATATAAATGAGTTTTGCAATGAATTTTTTAAGGGAAACTATTTCATAAAATATTATTTTAATAATGAGAATTTGCTATACTCTAAATTCATTTGAAAAAATAAAGAACTGAAAAAATTCAATTTCAAAACAAAGTATGGGTTTTTGTGATGTAAGAAAATCAATAAAGTAGAGTAGCCCAGGGTATTATCGAGCTCCCAAACCACTGGAAGATTAATAAAGGGGCATTAAACTGTCAAGACATCCTACTGACAGATTATTCGTTTTAATAAAAAAATAATACTGTAACGCAGTCAAAATGATGGTGTTATTCATTACCTTTGCAGTTTATATATACATGCACAAAATTTTTTTATCTTTTAACCGTTTTTGAATAATCTGCATGCTTTTTGTTTATGCTATTGCCTGGAAAAAAAAACAAATGTTAATTACCAATTATAAACATCATTATTTATTTATTCTCATCCTTTTCTCCGGTATTGTTTATTCCCAAAATACGGCAAACGGTAAAATTGTTGATGCTAAAACCAATAAAGAAATCAGCGGGGTTGATGTTTTTATCAATGACAGCAATAAACCTTTTTTGACGACCACAGCGGGCAGTTTTAGCGTACAATCAGACAGTATTATCTATAAGCTTAAGTTTCTGAAAAAAAACTATGCTCTGGAAACAGTAGATATCACCCCTGAAAATGCCCGTAATATTTTTGTGAAGCTTTCCCAGGAAAAAGTAAGTGATATCCAGGAAGTGGTGATCCACAATGAAAAACCTAAGTATAAAAACAAAAAAGAAAATCCGGCTTATGCCATCATGCAGGAAGTCTGGAAAAGAAAAAGGAATAACGGACTGAATAAATTTGACACCTATACCTTCAAAGAGTACGAAAAAATTGAGTTCGATGCCAATAATTTAGACAGTGCATTCATGAAGAAAAAAATCTTCAACAAGCTTGATTTCATCTTTGATTATGCAGATTCCACGGCCAGAGGCAAAATGGCCCTCCCTATTTTCCTGAATGAAGCCATATATGAAAATTATGGAGAAAATAAACCCGGAAAAAAGAATAAGAGGCTTCTGATCGCTCAAAAAACATCCGGATTCCAGGATAACCAGATTGTTACTCTTACGGCTAAAAACCTGTACCGGGATATCAATATTTATGACAATACCTTAAATTACTTTGATATCGGCTTTCCAAGTCCTGTGGGGACAGATGGCTTCAGTACTTATGATTATAATCTGATCGATACCGTATCCATACGCGGGGAAAATGCCTATAAGATAAGGTATCAGCCTAAAAGAACCGAAGTTTTGGCCTTCCAGGGATATCTTTTTATAGATACAGACAGCTATGCCGTTCTGGAAGCTACTTTAAAGTCTACGCAGAAAATCAATGTCAATTTTATCAATGGGATATCTACAGAGCTGGAATATGACAACCCCGATGAAAATACATTCCTGCCAAAAAGATTTGTCACCGAAATTGAGATGACTCCCTTTTCAAAAAAGAAAACCGCCAAAAGTATAATTGCCAAAAGAACGGTAGACTATTCTGAATATGAATTCAATAAGCCTCTGGACGCAAAGGTGTTTACCCGGAAACCGGAAGAATATGACGATAAGTTTGTGGAGAAGGATGATGCATACTGGGTGAAGGCAAGGCCAGACTCCCTGTCCAAAAGTGAGCAGGGCATTTATGACATGCTTGACAAGCTTCAGCAGACGCCAAAGTTCAACAGGCTTGTAAAATTATATGAAACACTGGGTTCCGGATATTACAATATAACAAAAGGCATTGATCTGGGCCCTATCTTTTCCGTTTATGGAAGAAATGAGGTTGAAGGAGACAGGATAAGGCTTGGCGCAAGAACTTATTTCACCCGTAATGACCCTTGGAGGATTCAGTTCTACACTGCTTATGGCTTTAAGGATCAACAGGTCAAATATGGAGCCGAGGCGAGGTTTATGTTCAACAGAGTCAATCGGTTTATGGTGGGTGCGGGAACAAGAAGAGATATTTTACAGCTGGGGGTCCAGTTGACCACGGATGATGGTATCATGGCCCGTTCATTTGCATCTTCCACCGTTTTTGCAAGAGGAGAAAATGCATCCCTGAGCTCCGTGAACCAGACCAATATTTTTACGTCAATTGAACCGTGGAAGAACTTCCAGATCCGGGTTGACGGTACCATTCAAAGCATCAGATCAGCAAATCCCGAAGGGTTTAACCTTATGTACTACAGAAACGGAGAGCTTAGAAAAACGGTGAATGACTCTCACGTCACTGTCAGCTTAATAGCAAGGCCCGGGGCAAAATTTTCACAAACAGGTATCGACAGATATGAGCATGGCACTCTGGCACCTACTATTATTTTAAAATATACCAGAGGGATTGAAGGGCTGTTCAATGCCGATTATAATTATAATAAGCTTCAGTTCATGTTTTATAAGCCCGTATTAATCGGAAGCTGGGGTAAGACCTTGATCAATTTTGAAGCGGGAAAGAATTTCAATACCGTTCCGTTGGCTTTACAAAATGTAATTCCGGGAAACCAGTCGTACAGCCTGGCTGCCAATACTTTTGCGCAGCTTAATTATTATGAATTCGTGGCAGATACCTATACCACACTGCATCTGGAACATCATTTCAACGGCAAGGTCCTTTCCTTTATCCCGTTGATCAAGAAACTGAAGTTAAGGGAGGTCGCTTTCCTCCGGGGTGCTTACGGTACCTTAAGTGATGCCTCTAAAAACATCAATGTGGAAGGCTTTAAATATTCAGCTCCAAGCGAACATGTTTATTATGAATACGGTTTCGGAATTGAGAATATAGGCTTTGGAAATTTAAGAATTTTCAGGGTTGACTTCAACTGGCGGGGAAATTATCTTGACCGGCCCGATATCTCCAGATTCGGAATAAAAGCCGGCTTCCAGGTTGGATTTTAAGAATAAAAAACACCTCTTAGCGAAAGAGGTGTTTTTTTATTTACATGTAATTACATCCACCACAGATGGGCACCAGGGTCTGCGGAGAAAGACAAACCGGGCGGCTTTCCGCCGGCAGGCTGCAATACCAGTCACAGGAGATACCTTCACATTTAAAGCCTCCTTTTAATGTTTTGAGATCAGCCCTTGAAAGTTTTTTTAGATTTTTCATATGAATTTAGTTTAGAGTTGATGTATAAATATAACGAAAAAAGCCCCTTTAATAGTATTCAGAAAAGGGTAATAAAAAACCTCAGCCCACGGCCGAGGTTTGACTTTCTTTATAAAACGCTTAATTTATGCGTTTGGTTCTACAGATACGAAAGATCTGTTATTTGCTTTTTTAGTGAAAACTACTTTACCGTCTACTAAAGCAAACAAAGTATGGTCTTTACCGACTCCCACGTTTGCACCTGGGTGATGCTGAGTACCTCTTTGTCTAACAATAATGTTTCCGGCAATAGCATCTTGACCTCCGAAAATCTTCACACCTAATCTTTTAGAGTGAGATTCTCTACCGTTTTTGGAACTACCAACTCCTTTCTTGTGTGCCATTTTATTAGTGGATTATTATTATTTATTAAGTGCTTTAAAATTTCCGATATTCTTTACGATAGCAGCATCTACTTCCTCATGGGTAAGAACATCTTTTCCTAATTCTGCCTTCACTTCTTTTCCTAAAGTGATTAAAGCTTCTCTGTTGTCTTTAGACTGAGACAGACCGTTTTTCTTCAAGTGATAGTTCAGTTCATGATCTTCACTGAAGTTAACGGTTGCGTTGTCTGAAAGAACTTCTGCTTTAGGTTCTGATTTTACAGTTTCTTTTTTAGCAGCTTTCTTAGCCCCACCTTCAAAACCGGTGATTCCTGTGATCTGAATCTGGGTTAAAGATTGTCTGTGACCATTTTTTACTTTGTAACCTTTTCGTCTTTTCTTTTTGAAAACGATTACCTTATCAGCTTTTACATGGTCTAAGATCTCTGCATTTACAGTGATACCATTTACAGCCGGGGCGCCTACAGTGATTGCTCCGTTTACAGTAAGAAGAACTTTATCAAAAGAAACCTTGTCCCCTTTCTCTCCTTTCAAACGGTTTACAAACAACTTCTGGTCTTGCTCAACTTTGTATTGAAGCCCTGCTATTTCTACAATTGCAAACATTGTTTATAAATTTTTAGTTATTTCGAGGTGCAAATATAAGAATAATTTTCTAATTAGCTCACAATCAAAACTTCTTTTTTCACATACCATAAATTTCACTATGCTTTGAATAATTTTTCCCGGTATTACACTGCAGCATAATGGATTATTTTATAACTTCGTTTTCACCAAACAAAATTTTATATGAAAAGAAACTTAAATTTCTGCTTTTTAGCAGGGGCAATTGCCGCGTTTTCTTTAATAGGCTGTAATGATGATAATCTGGAAGACACCACAGCCCCACAGCCTCAGACGGAATATGCCAAAATCGAGCAACCAGGAGAGTTGGAAAAGATGTGCTCTTTTGTAGACCAATACTGGAGTTCAACAGCCGTTTTGAAAACAACGCTCCAGAATGACACGGATACCAACTTTATGAATTCCCAACTAACTAAAATTGCAAGTATGTGGGGAAATAGCAGCCCTGTTTTAAGATTTGTGGACGATCCGGTAAATTTCAACTCAACCTACAATGCGATATCTTATTACATCGGGAGAATCTATTACGGCTATGCCATTTATTATGATGCTAAAAATAAAGGTGGAGACATCGTTAACGCAATGATTCTTGCTCATGAATACGGTCACCAGCTACAATTTACTTATAATTTACCTTCCGTAAGTGAATCGACAGCAAGACCATCTGAGCTGGAAGCGGATGGTTTTGCAGGATACTATCTCAGAAGACCCAACGGGTACAATAAAACCAATTTCGCAGAGGTAGCAGCAGCTTATGAATTTGCTGCAAGCATCGGAGACTATGCTACGACGAGCCCTAATCACCATGGAACTCCTCCTCAAAGAAGATCGGCAGTGCGTCTGGGATTCCTTCTGGGCCAATATAACCTTTCAGCCGCTGATTTTGATTATAACTTCTTCTATTACTACCAGGGTGTTCTTAACGGAACCTATAAAATGAAAAAAAATCCGAGAAATCCTGAACTTGACGCTTACATGAGCCAATACATGGAGGAATTAAGAAAAATCCAGACGGGAGAGATCTCTGCTGAGGAATTTAAAAATCTCAAATAAAAAGATGACCAATAACATTCATTATTAGTATATTTAAGGAAGAGGTAAGCAAGACGCTTGCCTCTTTATTATTTATAATTCCAAAAGTTTAATTACTTTTGGGATTTATGCGATACAAGAATGAACAGAGATCTCTATATTGATTTTGCCAAGGGACTGGCGACACTGTCCATCATATTCATACATACAGCCTTCTGGTCCGGCCAGTTTTATATCCCGGCTGAGGTCAGAGTATTTTCATTGGTATTTGATGTCGCTTTGTTTTACGCTTTAAGCGGTATCACTTCCGGTTCAGATATTGAAAAAACTTTTTACAGATTGCTAAAATTACAGATCACCTATATGATCTTTGTAACCTTTCTGTTTTTCCTGGATTATGCTTTTAAAATTTTCGGACAGACTTTCTTCTCGGCAGAATGGTTACAGGATTTTTATTCGACCTTTGGATCAAAATACGCCGCTACAGGGATTTCTTCCGAGCCGCATTGGGAAAATCTCGGTAACTGGTATCTTCACCAGTATACCAACGCAGATACCTTTCCTGTTGTGATGGGTAGTTTCTGGTATCTTAAGGTATATTTTATTCTGAGTATCTTCGGCGTCTTAATTTTAAGATTCTTCCCACGGCATATCAATTGGTTTATAGGAATTTGTATTGCCCTGACATTGCTATTCAATATATTCCCATGGTATTATCCCACAGGACAGGTAGGCTACGTTGCCTTTTACCTCGCCATATTCCTTATCGCCAACAGGATGCGCGGAAAAAGAATCCCAACAAAGATGATTCCCCTGCTCTACGGAGCAGCCGGCTTAGCGCTTATCTGGATGTTCTCTCATTACGGGAAAGATATATTCTATAAAATAAACAGAAATAAATTCCCACCCAAAATACCCTATATAGTTTGGACGCTTTTTTCTTTGGTGACTCTGTTTGTTCTTTACAACAGACTGAAAATCAAAAAAGAAAATATAATTACCCATATCGGTAAAAATGCTATTTTCTTTTATTTCGCACAGGGAATAAGCTCTTCGCTTGTTTATTTCATTGTGGTTCCGCTCAATGGAAGAATGCCATGGTGGCTTCTGATGATCGGTATTTACCTCATCAATATAATTCTGGCCTTCCTTATTGCAGAAGGTTTAAAGAAAATAGACCTGGCGGGGTGGAAGACACTCCAATTCTTACGGAAGAAAACGGCAGGCTGAATTAATTTTTATTTTTTCCGCTTCTTGCCAGGAGTACAATAATAATGAGCAGGGCAATACCTCCAAGAATCAGATATACAGGATCCGTATACCACTCTGTAGTTGTGGTGGTTTTTGAATTGACACTGTTAACTTTCACTGTTCCGGAATCCTGGGCAAATGTGGTGAGTGACATCAACATAGAAAATACTAAAGTCAGCCCCATGTTAAGCTTACTTTTTAAAACTGCAATTGTTTCCATTGTTTATTTTTTTTATTCAATAAAGTTATATCAAAAAAAATACCACCATTTTCATCCATTCGATTGAAAATTATAATATTAGTTCTCTATTTTTAAATTTAAATAAAGCTTCTTACTTATTACAATTTATTTTATTTTTACAAAAAAATTTATACATGTTTAAGTTGAAACTTCCTACCGATCCCAGGTGGGCAAACATTGCGGAAGGGAACATCGAAGAGATTTTGACGGATCATGCCTGGTGTGAGCAGAAAGCGGCTACAAATGCCATCACTCTTATTACCATGCTTCCAGAATATCCTGAGATCGTCACAGAACTCCTTGCCATTGCACAGGAAGAACTTGATCATTTCAATCAGGTACATGAAATCATAAAAAAAAGAGGCTATACCTTCGGAAGACCGAGAAAAGATGAATATGTAAATGAGCTTGCCAAATTTATTGTCCAGGGAAGCAGAGAGGAACTGATTGTCGATAAGATGCTTTTTGCTGCCATGATAGAAGCCAGAAGCTGCGAAAGATTTAAAGTTCTCACTGAAAACATTAAAGATGAAGAGCTAAAGGTTTTTTACAGAGAGCTGATGATTTCCGAAGCCAATCACTATACTACCTTTATCGGATTTGCCAGACAGCTGGGTGATGCCGATAAAGTAAACAAACGTTGGGAAGAATGGCTTGAATATGAAGCAGGCATTATCAAATCCTACGGCAATAAGGAAACGATTCACGGCTAAAATAACCAAAGATTAAATTGAAAAAACTGACCTTTGAAAATATTGCTAATTTTTTTCTGAAAAACTTTTTTCAGGGATTGGTAATTATTGGCCCGATCGGGCTTACTATTTTTGTCATCTGGTACATCGTTACTTCCATAGACAATATTATCCCGTCTGTGGCCAAAGAAATCCCGGGGTTGGTTTTTCTTTCTACCATATTGATTACTGCGCTCTTGGGGTATCTGGGAAATAAATTTGTGGTCGGAAGGTTCTTTTTTGACACTATGGATAGCTTACTGGAAAAAACTCCTGGCGTAAAGCATATTTATACCCCTACCAAAGACGTTATGTCTTCATTCGTAGGTGATAAGAAAAAATTCAATAATCCTGTCTGGGTAAAGACCAATGAGAACCCGGAAATCTGGAGGATCGGGTTTTTAACCCAAAAAGAAATGGCTGATGTGGATAAGCATAACTACGTTGCTGTTTACCTTCCTCACTCCTATGCTATTTCCGGCTGGGTAATTGTTACTGAAGAAAAAAACATCAAGCCTGTAGTGGGAATGACCGCAGCTTCGGCGATGAAATTTGCCGTAAGCGGTGGTGTTGCCGGATTCCACTCAGACGATAACATATTCAAAGCTCCGGAATAAATTCTTATTCCTCTTTAATATACTTTTGATGAATTTGAAAATTATTTCAAATAAAATTTTCTTTAAAACAATTAATAAAAATATTTAATCATGAATTTACCGTACGCGGAGCCATTCCGCATTAAAATGATTGAAGAGATCCGTCAATCAACAAGAGAAGAAAGAGAGCAATGGCTTAAGGAGGCAAAATACAATCTTTTCAATCTAAAATCCTCGCAGGTTTTTATTGATTTGCTTACAGATTCAGGAACAGGGGCAATGTCCGACAGGCAATGGGGAGCTTTGATGACAGGCGACGAAAGCTATGCAGGATCACGTTCCTTTGAGCAATTGCATAACACTGTAAAGAATATTACGGGATTTAAATATCTTCTTCCAACACACCAGGGAAGAGCTGCGGAAAACGTTTTATTCTCTGTTTTGGTAAAGGACGGAGATGTGGTTCCGGGAAATTCACATTTTGATACCACCAAAGGCCACATCGAGTTCAGAAAGGCCCATGCAATTGATTGTACCATAGATGAAGCTTTTGACATCAATGATCTGCACCCTTTCAAAGGAAATATTGATCTTGAAAAGCTGGAAGAAGTCTATAAGTCCCATCCTAAAGAAAAAATCCCTTTTTGTCTGATCACCATCACCTGTAATTCATCCGGTGGACAACCTGTTTCCCTTGAAAATATGAAGGCTGTAAAAGAACTTTCAGACCGATATGGGATCCCTGTATTCTTCGACTCGGCAAGATTTGCAGAAAACGCTTACTTCATCAAAAAAAGAGAAAAAGGACAGGAAAACAGAAGCATAAAAGAGATCTGTAAGGAAATTTTCTCCTATGGTGACGGGATGACCATGAGCTCTAAAAAAGACGGACTTGTAAACATCGGGGGCTTCATTGCCTTAAATAATGAAGAAGTATTCAGAAAAGCTTCCAATTTCACTATTATCTACGAAGGCTTCATTACCTACGGAGGTATGGCCGGAAGAGATATGGCCGCATTGGCGGTAGGTCTGGATGAGGCTACGGAATTTGCTTACCTGGAAAGCAGAATCTCTCAGGTAGAATATCTCGGGAATAAGCTTATTGAATATGGCATTCCTGTTCAGAAGCCAATTGGCGGACATGCCGTATTCATTGATTCGTTAAATTTCCTGCCTAATGTTGCCAGAAAAGAATTTCCGGCCCAAACCCTGGGACTGGAGATTTATAAAGAAGCAGGGATCAGAACCGTGGAAATAGGGACCTTATTGGCAGACCGAGATCCTGAAACAAGGGAAGACCGTTACCCTAAGCTGGAGCTTGTGCGTCTGGCCATCCCAAGAAGGACTTACACCAATAATCATATGGATTATATTGCTACCGCTATCAGGAACGTTTATGAAAGACGACATGAGATTACAAAAGGATATAAAATCACATGGGAGTCTGACATATTAAGGCATTTTACCGTGCAGCTTGAAGAAGCATAAAAAAATTTAAACCGGGAAACATCGCCCGGTTTTTATTTTCCAAATATTGACATTTTAATTTCAGCCTGTCGGATTCTTAAAAATTCTGATATCCTTCTCTACATTTCCCTGAATCTATCTTTTAGTTTCCTGAGATTACCAACGGGATGTCCAACCGCATGTTCTGGAACAGGGAAAATTGCTGTAGTTCGTGTTTCTCAACTTCTAAAGAAAGTGTATACAGGATTATCAGCAGTTTCCGATAAGCAATCCTTTTATATATTGATTATTCAATACAACCTCTATTATACAAAATATTTGATTGATATAATTTTTCAAACAATGGTGAATTTATTTGCCGGTTTACCATTAAAATTTAATACTTTTGATAATACCAACATCAATTTACAGTATAATATGAAAATTAAATGCATGGGCGCCGCGTTTTTGGGCACTGCTTCCATATTGTATTCGCAGGAGATAAAAAAAGACACAATTTCCAATGAAAAGCAGCTTGAGGCAGTAACGATCACCGGAAGCAGAAATAAAAAAAGAACAGTTGTTGACACCCCCGTCCCTATTGATGTCATAGATATCAAACAGGTAAGCCAGTCAACAGGGCAGATAGAAGTTAACCAGCTCCTGCAGTTTTCGGCTCCTTCTTTTAACTCCAACAAACAATCCGGCTCAGACGGTGCGGATGCAGTTGATCCCGCAACATTAAGAGGGCTGGGACCTGATCAGACCCTGCTTTTACTTAACGGCAAGAGATATCATCAGTCTTCCCTTATCAACCTTTTCGGAACCAAAGGAAGAGGAAATACCGGCTATGATATGAATACCATTCCCATCGGGGCTATTAAAAGAGTGGAGGTACTCCGGGATGGAGCGTCTGCCCAATATGGCTCTGATGCTATTGCGGGTGTCATAAATGTTGTTTTAAATGACCGGGATCAGGGATTTGAGGGAAATGCCTTTTATGGCATGAACCTTTTTAAGAGCCCCGGAAATGACGACGTTGTATCAGACCGTAAGGTAGATGGAATCACTTTTGACTTCAATGGAAATTTAGGTACAAAGATAGGATCAAACGGAGGTTTCGGGAATTTTACAGCTGAATTTGTAAATAAGGATTTTGCTATAAGAAATGCCAATCCGGCTATGTATGCAGGCGCACCAAGACAACGTTTCGGGGATGCAAAATCACAAAACGTTTATTTTTTCGGAAATATTGAAGTTCCTTTGTCTGATAACCTGAAATTTTATTCCCATCCGGGGTTTTCCCACCGGAATACCCATGCTTATGCCTGGACCAGAAGTGCTGATGCAGACGGAAACATCCCCGAAGTTTATCCGAACGGTTTTAATCCGGTCCAGAATACAAGTATTACAGACTTTACGTTTGATAACGGTTTAAAATTCAAAGTTGCCGAATGGGATGTAGATTTTTATAATGCTTTTGGAAACAACCGGTTTACCTATGAAATCGACAATACCATTAATGCAACGTTAGGAGTAAATTCCCCGACAAGCTTTTACGCAGGAGGACATTCTTTGTTACAGAATACCACAGGATTCAATGCTTCAAAGCAGTTTAATGTATTGGAAGGCCTGAATATTGCTTTCGGCTCAGAGTTCAGGTATGAGAAATTCAATATCATTAAAGGAGAAGAAGCGTCCTATGCCATGTATGATATCCATGGAAATATAGTGACCGCTGATACAGATGAGAGCTTGCTGGTAACAAACCCGCTGAGTGGCAATGTGAGGCCGGGAGGTTCTCAGGGATTCCCGGGTTATTCCCAGAAGGTAAGCAAAAGCAGGAATAATTTCGCAGCCTACCTGGATACCGAGCTGGATATCACCAGGCAATGGATGATAAGTGTTGCCGGAAGATTTGAAAATTATAATGATTTTGGAAGTACCATCAATGGCAAGTTCGCCACACGATATGCGATCACCCCTCAACTGGCTTTCCGGGGCTCCGTTTCTACAGGCTTCAGGGCCCCTTCTCTGGCACAAAAATATTATAGCTTACAATTTACAAATTTCCAGGGAGGTGAGTTAGTAACCATTCAGCTTGCTTCAAATGACAGCGATCTGGCAAAGGCAGTGGGCATTCCACAGCTAAAAGAGGAAACGTCAGTGAACGGAAGTGCCGGATTTACTTTTAATATAGCAAGATTTACAGCAACTGTAGACGGATATTATATCAAAGTAAAAAACAGGATCGTGCTTACTGGTAATTTTTCCCAGGATGATGATGCCATCGGGCCTATCCTCGCAGCCAACCATATTGATCAGGCCCAGTTCTTCACCAATGCGATAGATACCAGGACAAAAGGCATAGATATCATTTTAAGTTACAATGATAATATTGGCAAAGGAAGGCTTTCCGCAACTTTAGCCGGTAACTATAATGACATGGAAATCACCAGGGTGAATACCACCCCTGAATTAGCCGGAAAAGAAGATATTTACCTGAGCCCCAGGGAAAGAGCTTTCATACTGGCATCTGCACCCAAAACCAAAATCAATTTAAATCTAAATTATAAGATCAATAAATTCAATGCCAATCTTCAGCTGGTAAGGTTTGATAAAGTGACTTTGCTTGGCTATAACGGGCCGGAAGATACCCAGGTTTACAACCCAAAGGTCACAACTGATCTGTCCTTTGGATATGAATTTACAAAGAACCTAAGCCTTACGATAGGCAGTAAAAATTTATTCAACCGGTATCCTACTCTTCAAAGGACCTCTGTATCTGACGGCAATACTGAATCCGGAGGGATCTTTGATCCTGTACAGATGGGTTTTTCCGGAAGACAGGCATTTGCAAGGTTCAACTTCAAATTTTAATATATTCAGAAGGCTCCCGCATTGGGAGCCTTTTTATTACTTTTTGGAGATCTTATATAATTTTCCGCTGTCAGTCACGGCATAGAGATTCCCGTCCGCTCCGTCAAGAACATCCCGGAATCTTTCCTTCTGATCTTCCAGCAGTCGTTCTTCACCCACTACTTTGTTATCTTTCATCACAATCCTGTTGATATGCTCACCGCTTAAGCACCCGATAAAGAGATTTCCTTTCCATTCATCAATATTTCCAGTATAAAAGGTCACTCCGCTTGGGGAAATCACCGGGTCCCAATAGTAAACCGGCTGCTCAGTACCTTCTTTCTGGGTTATCCCTTTCCCCACTTTTTCACCGGAATATTCAATCCCGTAAGTCACATCACCCCAGCCATAATTTTTACCCGGCTGGATAAGGTTGATTTCATCTCCTCCTCTCGGCCCCATTTCTACATCCCAAAGGTTTCCGCTTGGATCTATTGCCATTCCCTGAGGATTTCTTACCCCATAAGCATAAATCTCAGGCTTAAACCCCGATTTGCCGATAAAAGGATTCCCCGGGGCCGGCTTGCCTTCTTTAGTGATCTTTAAGATTTTGCCCAGGTAATTATCTGTTCTTTGTGCATATACCCTGGTTACCTTATCGGACCTTTCTCCTGTGCTTACAAATAAGTTTCCATCCTTATCAAAGGCGAGCCTGCTTCCATAGTGCTTATCTCCGTCATAGGAAGGCTCGGCACGGAAGATCACTCTTACTTCCGAAATATGCTTAAGGTCCGGAGACAGCTTTCCTTTGGCAACAGAGGTCAGGTTACCCTTTCCAAAAGGCTCTGAGAAGCTGAAGTAGATGATATTGTTAGAGGTAAAATCCGGATCAAGAGCTACATCAAGCATTCCTCCCTGTCCTTTTGAATCTACTTTCGGAAAACCTTCAATTTTAGAGATCTGCTTTCCATCTGTAGAAACCACATTCATATAACCTTTTTTATCTGTGATCAGAAATCTTCCATCAGGTAAATTAATAATTCCCCAAGGTCTTCCCAGATTATTACTCAGAACTTCTACCTTATAGGGTGTTGAGGTTTTTACCGCTTTAATTCTCGTTTGTCCCTTGAAAGCCGGCTTGTAATCAGAATTAGGTGCTTTTGTTTCCACACTTCCATCCGTACTCACCTGTTGGGCGCTGACGTTACTTTTTTTGCATGATAACACTAAAAACAAACTCAGGGCCGGAATGTAAAATTGATTGAATTTCATAGCATTAAGGATTAAATGATTGGAAGTATGAATGGAAAAATAATGCCATAAAGCTTGTATTTTAACACAAACGTCAATATTCTTTTAAAATACAAAAGCAGAAACCTTATGTTGATAACATAATATGCATTTTTAAAGAATTTTGGGAATAATTTTAACAAAAGTCCCTGTTATGACTCTTTTTTATTTCATAAATTTGATATATGAATTTCAAACTTCAATCAGATTATCAGCCGACCGGCGATCAGCCACAAGCGATACAGAAACTTACCGAAGGAATAGAAATCGGTGAGAAATACCAAACCTTACTGGGAGTTACCGGCTCCGGAAAAACATTTACCATTGCCAACGTTATTCAAAATGTCCAGAGGCCTACCCTGGTTCTTGCCCACAACAAAACGCTGGCAGCACAGCTTTTCATGGAGTTCAAAGAATTCTTTCCGGAAAATGCCGTTGAGTATTTCGTCAGCTACTATGATTATTACCAGCCGGAAGCCTATATTGCCACAACAGGTACCTATATTGAAAAAGATCTGAGCATCAACGAAGAGGTGGAAAAACTAAGACTTTCCGCCACGGCAAGTCTTCTTTCGGGAAGAAGAGACGTATTGATAGTTGCCTCTGTATCATGCATTTATGGTATCGGAAATCCTACTGAATTTCACAAATCGTTAATTTCTGTTGCGATCGGTGAAAAATTAACCAGGACAGCCTTGCTCCATTCACTAGTTAATGCCTTATATTCCAGAGCATTGAATGAGTTTCAGAGAGGTACGTTCCGCGTAAAGGGAGGTGTCATTGATGTATTTCCCGCCTATGCAGATAACGCGGTAAGGATCCAGTTTTTTGGAGATGAGATTGAAAAGATTCAGAGCTTTGATCCGGTAACCGGTAATGTGACTTCGAATTTCGATCAGATCCAGATATATCCGGCCAACCTTTTTGTAACTTCAAAAGAAACGTTAAACGGAGCCATCAGGAATATCCAGGATGATCTGGTAAAACAGGTAGACTTCTTCAATTCTATCGATAAGCCTTTAGAAGCAAAAAGATTGCAGGAAAGAACGGAGCTTGATCTGGAAATGATAAAAGAATTGGGCTATTGCTCAGGCATTGAGAATTATTCCAGGTATCTGGATGGCAGATTACCCGGCTCAAGGCCTTTCTGCCTCATCGACTATTTTCCGAAAGACTTTTTAATGGTCATTGATGAGAGTCACGTTACCATTCCGCAGGTCCATGCCATGTATGGTGGAGACCGGAGCAGAAAAGAGGCTTTGGTGGAATATGGTTTCCGGCTTCCCGCTGCTATGGACAACAGACCTTTAAAGTTTGAAGAGTTTGAAAGCATGCAGAACCAGGTAATTTATGTCTCTGCCACACCAGCCGATTATGAGCTGGAAAAGACAGGAGGAGCCTATATCGAGCAGATCATCCGCCCGACAGGTCTTCTGGATCCGGTAATTGAAATTAGGCCTACTCTAAACCAGATCGATGACCTGATGGAGGAGATTCAAAAGAGAGCAGATCTTGATGAAAGGGTTTTAGTTACCACCTTAACCAAAAAAATGGCCGAAGAGCTTACCAAATATTTCACAAAATTCGGGATCAGGACCAGATATATCCACTCAGATGTTGAAACTCTGGAACGTATACAGATTATGCAGGACCTTCGTGTCGGACTCTTTGATGTCCTGATCGGGGTAAATCTTTTAAGGGAAGGTTTGGATCTTCCGGAAGTGTCCTTGGTTGCCATTCTTGATGCTGACAAGGAAGGAATGCTGAGAAGCCGCAGATCCATGATCCAAACTGTTGGCCGGGCAGCAAGAAATATCAACGGAAAGGCGATTATGTATGCCGACAAGATCACAAAATCCATGCAGGCTACGCTGGATGAGACCAAATACCGCCGTGCCAAGCAAATGAAATATAATGAAGAGCATGGACTGGTACCTAAAGCCCTAAATAAAAAGATTTCTGAAAGCCTGGTAGGCAGAAGCAAGGATTTCCCGGATGAGAAATACACCCAAAAGGAGATATTGCAAAAAGCGGCAGAAGCCAAAGCCCACTACGGAGGCGAAGACCTGGAAAAAATTATCGAACAGAAACAAAAGGAAATGGAAGCTGCAGCCAAGAATCTTGATTTCATCAAAGCGGCCAAGCTGCGTGATGAGATTGCGGCATTAAAGGATAGTTGATAATTAGTTTCGGCGGCATCTTCGATGCCGCCGAAACTATCATTTAAAACTTATACCTTGTTTTTACAGGCTTAGAATAGTTTATTTCTCCACGGATGGGCGTCAAAAGGTCCATCAGCCCGTTCAGTTTAATTTCATAAATGGTTGACAGCTGCATCCCCAGCTTTCCTTTTGGCATCCCTTTTCTGTAAAACCATTCAAGATAGCTTACCGGCAAATCCGCGAGGATCGTGCCTTCATATTTCCCAAAAGGCATCTTAGCGATGCAAATTTCTTTTAATATTTCAGGGTTTATTCCTTCCACAACTTTATTTTTTTATACCAACAGATCTATATCATTTTCCAGCTCCTCATCTTTATTCAGTAGTTTCAGCTCGTGCGTATCATCATCTGAAAACTCATTTCTGTAAACCTGGATTAAAAGAAGGGTAAGTGAAATCAGGATAGGCCCGAAGATCAGCCCCATGAATCCGAATAGATTCATACCCATGATAATCCCGAAAACAGTATTTAACGGGTGTACATCTTCCAGTTTTTTCAAAAGAGTAAACCGGAGAAGATTATCTGTAAGACCAACAATAATCAGGCAATAGGCCGCTAAGCCGAGACCATGTCCGGTATCTCCTTCAGCGATCATATAGATACATACCGGTACATATACAATAGCAGCACCTACTACCGGGATCATTGATGCCGCTGCTGTTAACGCAAAAAGCAATACAGGGCTTGGTGCTCCGAAAATAAAATATCCTACCAGCGCTACCACTCCCTGACCCAGTGCTACCACGGGGATTCCGATCGCATTAGCCATGATCAGCTTTCTCATCTTTTCTCCGATCAAAGAGACATTGGCTCTCTTCAAAGGGGCGGATGAGGTAAGGATCCTTTCAAAAAGCCTCGGTTTTTCCAGCATGAAATAAAGGATAAAGTACATCGAAATAACTATGGTG
Source organism: Chryseobacterium gossypii (assembly GCF_041361455.1). NCBI lineage: Bacteria > Pseudomonadati > Bacteroidota > Flavobacteriia > Flavobacteriales > Weeksellaceae > Chryseobacterium > Chryseobacterium gossypii. The sequence continues at coordinate 91,671 of NZ_JBGCUR010000003.1, forward strand.
AGCGTATTGAAAGTACTGCTAACAGCACTGGTGGAAATTTTCCCTACGGAACTCTTAACCTTATCCATATTTTCCTTACTCAATATATCAAAATTCGTTTTCGAATAGATATAGCTATGTATTTTTTCCAGGAATACATTAAACTTAGCCATATAGGCCTGCGCATTGCCAAGCTTCTGGATCAGGAGATCAGCAATAAAATAAACAGGCAGAATAAGAATGACCAGACTTGCCAACATCAGAACGAATGATGACAGCCATGGCTTCCATTTTCTTTCTTCCTGCAGATAAAAGTTATACTTCCGGCAAACCACATAAATGGTGATCGCCCCTAAAACAGAAGGTATAAAAAGTGCCAGATTAAAACAGATTAACCCTGCCAGCACCAGAATAATAGCAAGCAAAAAGATTTGCTTTATCTTAACGCCGCTGATTTGCTGATCTTTATTCATCATTATTGTGATACATAATTTGTCTTGGTTTCCCTAAAAAAGCGCAATATGCCGAATACATCACCACCATTATAAACGGAGCGGTAACGATAATGCCTATTCCGCAAAAAACAATTCCTGCCACCGATATTAAAAGCCCCAGCAGGGTTGTTCCCAAAAATGTGGTATAGTTTTCTTTAGCGATACTGAATGACTTCCCTAAGGCTTCTGTAGCAGATGCATTTTCAAATAACAGGATAGGATATCCTAACAATAATAGCGGATATACAAAAAAGAACGGAACAAGGCACATCCAGAAGGCTACTGTTGATATCAATCCGGAAAGAACACTATAAATCAATATATTAACAAAATTCTGCCGATACCCGATAAACAAGTCCGAAAACTCGATTGTATTCTTCGTATTGTACTTGTTTACAATATAGATAAGCCCGACATATAAAGGTGCCAATAAGAGCATCAGAATACCGGACAGAGTGAGATACAGTGAAAATCCCGGGGCATTCCAGTAGCTGAAGCTTGAATAATCGCCTGTTTCTCTCATTTCCTCAAAAACAGTATAGGTATCAAATCCACTGATCGAACGGATAATTGCTCCACCAATAATGTAAACGATCATAGCAATGATGGCATACAGAAAAACTCCTTTATACATTTCGAAAGCATGCGAAATAATTGATCCCGTACTTTTTTCCGGGACAGAGCCCTGCTGGTCAAATTCGTTAAATTCAGACATGGTTTAAATTTTTTAATGTTTTATCAAATTTAATTTTTTTTTGATAAAATATACGCTAAAAGGACAATTTTAACCTTTTTCCGTAAAAATGACTTTATAGAGCGAATAAATCATTGCATTCCAAAACGGAAAAGTAAACATCCCCCCCACCAGGAACAACCCGAAGCCAAGATATTTGAAAAGCGTGGCCACCATAACACAAACCAGTATTTCCGTAAAATACATCTTCAGGGCCTTAATATTCAGCGAAATGGCCTCAAATATTCTTTTATCCGTAAAAAACATTAATGGCGCAACAAATATTGTGATGATTACCCAGATGACCGCCAGCAATATCGTAGGGGTCGTAAGCTTGTAAATTAAAGCCCAAAAAATATAATATCCTGCGTACCTGAAAAAATTTGACCCGTTATACCCGGCGAACAGATCCCCTAGCTCGACTTTTTCATTAAGATCGATTTTTCTGAAGATCCGAAACAATCCCAGATTCAGCGGATACAGAAAAACGGTCGTACCTAAAATGGCATAGGTAAATTTCTGATAGCTCTTGGTAGCGCTTATCTGCACCAGCTTTTCCAGATATGCCTGGGTACCTGACCGCAAGGCATCTGCGATCTGCCGGTTCAGCTCCCAGATTCCGTATCGGTCTGCAAAAAAGAACATTGAGGTAAAAAAAACGGCAAAGAAAACGATTGAAAAAGCCAATTGAAAAAACAATGTTTTATTCCAGTAGAAGAAAGCCTGCTTCAATATAAAATCTATTCCTGGTTTCTGAGGATATTTGTTCTGCATTAAAAAAATTTTGTGCAAAAGTAAACATCAATAAGTATTTTTGCCGAATGTTTTCGATGAATCATCAAAAATTTATGGAAATGGATGAACTTTCGCTTCAGAAAGTTCCCTATTTCTTTATTGCAGACTTCCTTGCTGAAAAAGTTGAAATCTATAAGGAAAACGAAATTGAAAAAGAGGGCTTACTTATTGATTTTCAAAACTTTTCAAACACAAAACACAGATATAGCCCGAATAAGAAAATCCGATGGGATTCCTACCCGGAAACTTTAGAAAGCTTCAAAAAGGGGTTTGATAAGGTACAGGAAAATATCAGGCTGGGAAACTCTTACCTGACAAATTATACCAGGAAAACCAGGATTGAAACCAATTTAAGCCTGGAAGAAATTTTTTATCACTCAAATGCGAAATACAAAGTTTTTTATAAAGATTTTTTCGTATTTTTTTCTCCTGAAACTTTTGTAAAAATTGTAGACAACAAAATTTCGACCTATCCGATGAAAGGAACAATTGACGCTTCATTGGATAATGCGGTGGAAATTCTGAAAAATGACAGAAAGGAAAAAGCCGAGCATTATACTGTTGTGGATTTACTCCGGAATGATCTCAGCATGGTTGCAGACAATGTGAGGGTAGATAAGTTCCAGCACATTGATCTCATCAAAACACAGCAAAAGGACCTATATGCCATGAGCTCCGAAATTTCAGGCATGCTGAAACCTGAATTTAACGGAAAAGTAGGAAGTATAATGAAAAGACTGCTTCCTGCAGGCTCAATTTTAGGGGCGCCGAAACCGAAAACCCTTGAAATTATTCTTGAAGCCGAGGGATATGACAGGGGCTTTTATACCGGGATATGCGGGTGGTTTGACGGCCAGAATCTTGACAGTTGCGTAATGATCCGTTTTATTGAAAAAGAAGGAGATACCCTTTATTTCAAAAGCGGGGGCGGAATAACGCATCTGAGTAAACTGCAGGATGAATATCAGGAAATGAAAAATAAAATCTATGTACCAATTCATTGAAAGTATAAAAGTTGAAGACCAGGAAATATTCCTGCTGGACCTTCACCAAAAACGTGTTAATCAAACTTTTGCCCACTTCGGAAAGGAGGGTTCCATTGATCTTGCCAAAATATACAAACATCTGGAGCATGACGAAGACGGGCTTTTTAAATTAAGGATTGCTTATGATCTGGACAAGAGGGTACGGACGCAAATGATCCCTTATGCGATTCCGGAAATTGAAGATTTTCAGCTGGTTGAAAACAACAGCTTCGATTACTCCTTTAAGTTTGAAGACAGAAAGGAATTAGAAGAAATGAAAATGAGATCCAAGGCCGAAGAAATTATCATTGTAAAAAATAATCACATTACGGACACCTCCTTTTCAAATCTTTTATTCCTGAAAGGCAAAGAATGGTTCACTCCGTCAACCTATCTCCTGAACGGGGTCCAAAGACAAAATCTTTTAAAGCATAAAAAAATCAAAGAGCAGGAAATTACATTACAAAACCTTAAAGAATTCTCACATTTTCAGATCATTAATGCCCTGAATGACTTTGATGACATGTTCATATACCCTATTGACAGGATTATCAATCTGCCGGGAGATGAGGAATATTCAGACTTTTAGCTGTCTTTCATAAAGTTAAAATAAGCCTTTAAGACATCGGCGCTATTTTTACCGTAAGTATTCACTTCCAGTATTTTAGGATTAGCATCAGGCTTGAAGAAATTATTCATTACCCTGTCCAGCGTAGCCTCTTCCTCTACCCTGGTATAGGAAAAGCCAAAATGCTTGGCCAGATGCTCCGCGGTTTTATGATGTTTGGTGGCTATAAACTCATCTAAGGTGTTCGGATTGGCATTTCCCGGGCCGGGAATGATTTTGAAAATATTTCCTTCCCCGTTGTTGAAAATGATAACTCTTACAAATGGTGGGATATACTGGTTCCAAAGTCCGTTGATATCATAGAAGAAGCTCAGGTCACCGGTGATCAGCACTGTAGGATTGGCGTTTTTAATGGCAAATCCCATGGCTGTGGAAGTGGAGCCGTCAATACCACTGGTTCCCCTGTTACAGTATATCCTTCTTTTCCCGTAATCAAACAGCTGCGCATATCTGATTGACGAGCTATTGCTGAAATGAATATTATAATTTTCAGGGATGGCCTGTGAGGTCTTATTAAAAAAATAAAAATCCGAAAATTCTACCAGATTGATAAACTGCTGATGTCTGGCATCCTTTTTATCCCTTAAAGTATCCCAAAGATTATAGTAAGCCCTAGGCTCTAAATTAATGAATTTCAGCAACTTGGAAAAGAACTGCTCAGGCTTGGCCTCAATCCTTTCGGTCAGGGCAAAATAAGTATCCGGCTGCCATACTTCATCCAGATGCCAATGCTGTTTCGGACGGGCATTCCTGAGAAATTGCTTTACTTTTTTGGAAACTACATTCTGACCTACGGTTATCAGCAGATCCGGAGCATACTTTTTATAATCCTCTTCCGTAAAATTGAAAATATAGCGGTCAATATGCCTGAAGAATTTTTCATGGTATAAATTGGAGTTCGCTTCACTCAATACCACAACAGAATGATTTTTAACCAGTTGGGAAAGCTGGTTCTCCAGTTCAGCACTATAGTCCCGTGTTCCTACCAGGATCATGATCCTCTGGGAAGTATTCCAGTCTGCCACGAGATTAGAGGGGATGTCATATTCTTTATGTCTGATCGTCTTTTCTACCGTAGGGAATGCAGGCAGTTCCGAAATCAGCTCATAGAGAGGTTCTTCTAAAGGGATATTGATATGCACGGGCCCCTGCTTCTCGAAGCACAGCTCAATTGCCTTCTTTATAGCATCGAAATTAATATCTTCCGCGTTTTCCTTTCCATCCTCCAGAAGCTGGAAGTCTCCATAAGAATGCTGGTGGAAAAGATTATTTTGCCTGATGGTCTGTCCGTCAAAAATATCCACATAATCCGTTGGCCTGTCGGCTGTTAACACCAGAAGAGGCACATTCTGGTAAAACGCTTCAGTGATGGCCGGATAATAATTGGCCGCCGCCGAACCACTCGTACAAGTGATGGCTACAGGCTTTCTTTCACTCTTTGCCATCCCCAGGCCAACAAAAGCCGCACTTCTCTCATCTACAATACTAAAACAGTTGAAACCGTCCACCTCTGAAAAATGGATGGCCAACGGGGCATTTCTGGACCCCGGCGATATAACGATATCAGAGATTCCATACTGCTGGAGCAAATGGGCAAGTATCTGAATACTTCTTTTAGAAGAATATTTTTTCATGCAGCAAATTTACTTTATAAATGTTTAACTCTGAAACCATTCTTCTCTATAATTGATCATTTTTTTCACAATTTCAAAAAGCTCGGGAAGTCTGGCTTTAAACTCATGAGAGGTTTCAAAAAAATGTTCGAGAATCACGGAAATAAATTCATCACTGTTGGTAAAGGCATATTTTCTTAAATATTCTGAATTGTAAACCAGGCTATAGAAGCTTCGATCCTGTAAGATTTTATTGATCTCCCGGTATCCTTTCGCGAAATCACTCTCTGCAACAGTCTGATTATTCGAGTTCTTTTTCCTTGATGAAGACAGGATGGCATGTGAAAACTCGTGGATCCCGAGATTATAATTGTTATTGTCATTTTTTATTCCATCAAAGAAATGTTTCCACGAAAAAACAACAATTTTCAGCCCCGGATTGAACTCTCCCAAATGATCCTGTCTTGTAATGCTTGAAAAATAATAATCCGGATAGACTAAAATTGTATTAAAGCTGTCATTAAGATAGGTGTACATCCCGAAGGTCAGCTGAATATAGCAGGACGCAATGAGTATCTTCTTTTCTTCATCCAAAATCATCCCCTGCCGCCCAATGATTCTGTAATGCTTCAGAAAGCCGGCTACCCTGTCGTCAAAGCTTCGTTGGAAATCAGGCTTCAATCTTCTATAAAAAGCATAATTCCGCCTGATGATAGCTTGCTGATTTTCTGACAGCTTTCTTGAAAAAATTTTATAATGAATATATTGGGGTTTTCTGGAAACCTTTTTTCTCACCTCATCAACACCGTAAAACAAGGAAACAATGAACAGTGAGATGCCGATCTGTAAAGCATTTCTGAATATCAAATACCAAAAAACAGTGAAAGCAACAATTACTATGACAGAACCTTTTGTGCCTGTGAAAAATTTTCTCATTCTAAAGCAATCTGATCAAAAATAATTTAAAAAATGTAATTTAGCAATTCGTTAAATTTCTAAAAATGGATAAAATACCTAGTGTAGACCTGCGTGATTTCCTTTCGGGTGACCCGGAACGCAAACAGAAATTTGTAAATGAAATCGGAAAAGCTTACGAAGAAATTGGTTTTGTTGCTTTAAAAGGCCACTTTCTCGATGATGAACTGGTAGATGAACTGTATGGAGAGGTAAAAAAATTTTTTGATCTGCCTGTAGAAACAAAACAAAAATATGAAATCCCGGGGATCGGAGGACAAAGGGGATATGTAGGATTCGGGAAGGAAACGGCAAAAGGATTCAAAAAAGGAGATTTGAAAGAGTTCTGGCATTTTGGGCAATATCTGCCTGAGAACTCAAAATACAAAACAGAATACCCTGATAACGTGATTGTTGATGAGCTCCCAAAATTTAATTCCGTAGGAAAAGAAGCTTATCAGATGCTGGAGAAGACAGGTAAATATGTTTTAAGAGCATTAGCCCTGCATTTGGGTCTGGATGAATTTTATTTTGATGACAAAATCGCAGAAGGAAATTCTATTTTAAGGCCTATCCATTACCCACCAATTACAGAAGAACCGGATGACGCTGTAAGGGCTGCCGCACACGGAGATATAAACCTTATTACTCTTTTGATGGGAGCTCAGGGCAAAGGACTTCAGGTGCAGAACCATAAAGGTGAATGGATTGATGCTATTGCGGAGCCGGATGAGCTTATGATCAATGTAGGGGATATGCTTTCCAGACATACCAATAACAAGCTTAAATCTACAATCCACAGGGTAGTGAACCCACCTCGGGAATTATGGGGAACCTCAAGATACTCTATCCCTTTCTTTATGCACCCGATAAGTGAAATGCCTCTTAATGGCCTGGAAAACTGTGTCGATGAAAATAATCCTAAATTGTATGAGGATATCACAGCCGGAGAATTTCTGCATGAAAGGCTTGTGGAATTGGGATTGATAAAAAAATAACGGTTCCATTCAAGGTAATAATAAAACCTTATAGGCAAAGGCTTATAAGGTTTTATTTTGATACGTTCTGCCAAAATCTTTTAAAGCCGGAGCAGCAATATATGAATCTCGTAAAAAAACAATAAAAAAAACGTTAAGTTTAAAACATTTTATATATCTTTACTTATACATCAAATTTTTAATTAAAACAGTATGAAAAACTTAAAAAAACTAAGTAAAGAGACTTTGAAAACGATCTCCGGAGGAACTACCATTACTCCTGGCAATGATTTTTGCATGTATTATTGTAATGGCGTTGTCATTTGTGCAACCTGCAGTGATAAATTTACATGCCCGGATAATTCAATGTAAAGGAATTAACTGTCTGAACATTATAAGAAGGCTGTTCCTTTGGGGGCAGCTTTTACTTTAATCAAATAATCTCAGCTGCTGATCCTTGGTTCCGGTAAAGTTTTTAGTGGTAAGCTTCGGAAATTCTTTATCTGAAAAAAACTTTTTTCTTCCTATTTTAAAAGTATTATGGATCATTTCAGCAATATTGCCCTCTCCTTTGTACCTTTCAAAATACCGTTTCTCTCCTAGTTTCCCACCCCGCATAGAACGGATAAGATTTAAGACCTTTTGGGCCCTGTCCGGAAAATGGGTTTCGATCCATTTAACAAAAACCGGTTCCACGGTGTCATTCAGCCTTACCAGAGTATACCCGAAGCTTAAAGCCCCGGCCTCTGAAATTGCTTTTAGAATGTTCAGGGATTCATCACTGGTAAGCCCGGGGATTACCGGCGCCACCATCACATTTACGGGAATATGGTTTTCGGAGAGGATTTCAACGGCTTTCAGCTTATTTTTTGCAGAACTGGTCCTGGGCTCCATCTTTCTCCGCAGTTCTTCGTTCATTGTCGGGATGCTTATGGATACTGAAACCAGATTCTGCTCTGCCATTGGTTTTAAAATATCAAGATCCCTTAATACCAGGGCATTCTTGGTTAATACATTTACAGGGTGTCTGTAATCCAGGCAAACCTGAAGCATCTTTCTGGTGATTTCAAACTGTCTTTCCGCCGGCTGATAGCAGTCTGTATTTCCGGACAGTAAAATCGGAGCAGGCTTGTAGCCTTTTTTCCGGAAAAACTTTTCAAGCAATTCCGGGGCATTTTTCTTCACCATGATTTTCCTCTCAAAATCAACCCCGGCACTGTATCCCCAATATTCATGGGTAGGCCGGGCAAAGCAATAAGAGCATCCATGTTCACACCCCTGATAAGGATTCATGGAATATTCCATTGGCAGATCCTCGCTTTTCACCTGATTTACAATTGTTTTGGGAAACACTTCGGTAAAAGACGTTTTTTCCTGTTCCAGATCCTCATCATCAGGCTCATAGGTATATCTATCGAAACGGTTGATAACGTTCCGCTGAGCTCCCTGACCTTTTATAATATTTTCCTTTTGCATCCTTTTTCAAAATTAGAACCGAATTATTACAAAATAATGAGTTTTAACACTAAAGTTTTCCACAAAAAAAATCCAACACCTTAAAAAGTGTTGGATTTCTGACTTAAATTAAATTAATATATTTTTTTACTACTTCAATGCGTAAAATTCTACTCCGTCATATTCCTCATCCTGATTTTTTCCATCAAAATGCCTGTGATAATCTGTATAGTAATCACTATATTTTTTATCTTTTTTCTGTAATATCTTTTTAATGCCTATTATACTAAGTACTGCCAAAAGACCAACCCCTCCTGCCAGTAATACTCCGACTTCTTTTTTCATATTCTTGTCCGATTTATAATTTCCTTATTGCAAAAAGCATACCCAATATATTTCTAATGATTATAAATTTTGTTAACATTTAAACGGCTTTTTAATGGGGATATGATCATTAAAATTGGATTATTGGTTTAATTCTTGCAGTAATAAAGAAAAATATTATTATGGAAAGTACAGGAAATATAGACAAAATGACCACCCTGACCCAGGTCATGAAGAGATTAGCAGAAAGAGGCATCCACAGGGAATTCAGGATGGATGAAAACCGTGAAATGAAATTTGAAAATTCCGAAAAAAGTTATCAGCCTTCTGAATTGACGATCATAAAAACATACCGTTTTGAAGGACCCAGCAATCCGGATGATAATGCCGTTCTTTACGTTGTAAAAGACAATGCCGGAAATATGGGAATGATCATCGATTCCTATGGTGCAGAAAGCAATTACCCGAAAGAGTTTGACAACTTCCTCAGGGAAATTCCTATTCTGGAAAGTGATGAATTTGATTTTTAAGATATATTGGTCCGGAATTATTCAGTTCCGGACTTTTCTTTCTTTTTAAAGATATTTTTAAGGAAACCTTTTTCCGCCTTTTCCTTCTGAGGCTCGGGCTCATCCTTTTTGTCAGGGCTTTTAATTTCCTGCTTTAGTTCTTCTACCGACTGCTTCACATCTTTAACCTTTGAAACAGTATTTTTAATGGTCTTTTCTGTTTTATCAACATTCCTTCCAATCAAGGTCTTTTTAAGCCCTGCTTCAATACCTTTCCAGAACAAGTTAAAAAAAGACTTTGTAGGATCCCGCTCTACATCTTCCACAGTGACATCCTCAGGCAGATCTCCCGAGTTTGATTTTACCACCAGATTGGCAATGGCCGTCAGAATTCCTTTTTTCTCCTGATTGTTCTTATCTAAAATGGCGACTTTCAAATCTTTATGCTTAAGATTAAAGCTTCCGTTCAATCCGGACGGATTTCCTTTAAAATTAAAAAGCATCTCCTGAATGGTCCCCGTTGCTGTTATATGAAGGTAAGGCCTGATAAAAGGGTTGATTCCCCGGGCAGGAAGATTAACCGTTCTTCCGGAGATCGTAAACACATCATGGTGGTCCGCCACATCAAAATTCCAGTTCACAGACAGAGGTGCCAGGTTCATAAAAGAGCAGTTTATCTTAATATCAACTTTGGTAGGCTTTCCTTTTGCTTTCGCTGAATTAAGGTTTTTAACCGTCATATTAAAATTACTGAACGTAAGTTTGCCCGGTCCCAAACTTTCAGGAGTATCCTCTTCATAAACCAGGACAGAGTTCTTTAAGTTCAGATTATCAATCAGTACGGGGAATTTTATTGAGCGCAGCATACGGGAATACAAAGGCTTTTCTTTGGGATCATCTTTAGGAACTTTACTTCTGAAGATATTAGCATCAGCGGTTTGAATCGTAACCTCTGATGCGTCAATGTATTTATTCTGTGAAAATAAGTCCCAGTTGCCATGGGCTGTAATCTGGTTCGCCTTCAGATCATACAGATCTCTTTCTACCGGTATCATTTTGATGAATTGGGCTCTCGAAACGAGGGGTTTCATTACAAAATTATTGATCCGGACATTATTCTTATCAAGCCTCAAGGGTCCTGTGCTCATAGCATAGAATCGGGTTTTATAGGAAAAGCTTCTGGTTGTAAGAAAATAATCATTTACCTTTACGGCCACTCTCGAATGGGAATTTGAATTTAACTCGATGTTGCTAAATGTCCCGTTCAGATCATTAAAAGCCAAAGGCTGATTTCCTTTATCATAGGTTATGGACGAATTTTTCAGGATGACCTTTCTCACAATAACCGGAAATTTGATCCCCGCCGGAGCAGCTTTTTTAACCGGTTTGTTTACTCCTCCCCTAATGGTTCCCTTAACATTGTTGATCAGAATATCCTTGACATCAAGATTCAGCTTGTTATCTATAAATTCCCATTTATTGATGTTGAAAGCAATATGGCTTCCCACCAGGTCCATTGTTGTTTTTCCTGATACAGAAGTGCCGGGAACTATTGAAATGTCTCTCAACTCCCCACTCTTCGGGTTCAAAGCCATACTGCCGATATTAAAATCCTGATGGTTTGAAAATAGAATATCCTTTCCTGAAAAAAGGAAACTCTTGTATCCTATAGGGATGAATCCCCGTGCTGTTTCCTTGTCAAATCTCAGCTGATTGACGTTCAGGTTAAGGTGCCTGGCGTACAAAAGCTTGTTTCCGTCAGGTTTCATGATCTGAACGACAGCATTACGCAGGCTCACATCTTCCAAGTTCACTTCATAGTTCAGAGGTTTCTCCGGCTTGCGGGGAACCCCATGGGTTGTATATATTAAAAGATTGGGATCCCGAAAGCTGGCATTGGCAAGGGATATTTTATTTTTTTTCAATAAAACATCTTTAAACTCCATTTCCGGGATGGTAAATCTGAACAGCTTCGTCTTCTTCGGGTAAAATTTTTTAAACTGTTCCAAACTTAATAACGGTATCAGCTGAAAATTTTCGACTTTCATCTGCCCGTTTGACGTTGTAATCGTATTTATTTTTAAGGCATAAACGTTATCCGGCCGAAAAAAGAAATTTCTTCCTTTGATGTCGTACCGGTCAAAAACAACGGGAAGCTTATTTTCTACAGACTCTTCCGTCAACTGGAGATTTTCAACAAATAAATCCAGCTGCTGAACAGACAGGAACTTTTGCTTTGTGTGTCTGAAAATGCTGATATTCCCTCTACGGATCCTGATGTTGTCAAACAGAAAAGGATTTCTTTTCTTCCCAGTCCTGTTATCTACCGGTCTGGCAAGAATCATATTCAGATTAGCACCGGACAATAATAAATCCGAAGAGCTGATCTGCTTGTTAAAGATAGCATCATAGATCCCGAGCCTGCTGATCTTAAGCGTATCTATCGTACCCTGAAGGCCTATTACATTTATATTCTGGGGATTTTTGCTATTGACAGAAATGCCTGTTGAAAGTATATTTCCGGTAGTAAGATCCACATCCAGGGTTTTATACGAAACTTTATAGTCTGTATTGTTTTTGATATACTGGGGAAGCCGGGTCTTGAGCCAGATATTTAAACCGAAATTAGCAAGCAAAATGACAATAAGCAAAGCTCCAAGACCAATTGATAATCTTTTAACCCATTTTTTCATAATTGTGATTTGGATAAATATAAGACTATTTTTTTATATCCAGCTCTATCAGATATCCTTCATGTCCTCTTATATTGATAAAATCCCCACTGTCAAATCCCAGGTACTGCCCTTTAATTCCTGTCAGCTTTCCGGTGAATTCCGGTTTTTTGTCTAAGGTAAAAGAATTTACTTTTTCGGGTTTTTCAAAAGGATAATCGAACATCCACAGGTTCTCGCCCTCACTGTAGAACTTCTGGAAATCCTCAGGAAAATATTCCTTGATTTTCTTTTGGAAATCCGCCAGGTCTACTTCATCTTCAAGATCATCCTGTAACATTTTTTTCCAGCTTGTTTTATCCGGTACATGCTGTTTCAGGGCTACCTCTATCATTCCGGCTTCATAGCGGTTTTCAGTTCTGGCAATAGGTAATGCAAATGTTGCTCCCTGATCAATCCACCGGGTTGGAATCTGGGTATTCCTTGTTACCCCCACCTTCACTTCTCCGGTATAAGCCAGATACACCGTATGGGGCTGAAGCTGGATTTCCTTTTCTATCTCCAGATCTCTCTCTTCAATACCCAGGTGAGCTGTTGAAAGCTCCGGACGAATGATGGTATCACTGGCATACGGGCTTTCGAAAAAACAGTTCTTACAAAAGCCCATCCTGTAAATCGGCTTGTTTTCGCCACAATTTACACACTGAAACCCTATATGTTTAATGCTTAATTCTCTCCCAAACAGCTCGTTCATATGAATCAAATCTCCTGAAAGATTAAGATAATACTGGATCGGCTGGTCATTATAACTGATCATCTTTAAAATTTGCCCTTGAAACTGCATAATATTGATATTACTTTTTTAAGTAAATTTAATGATTATATTTTCAAGTAAGTAAATTTCATATTTTTGCGCTAATAAAAAATCACAGATGGTTTATCTTGTTACCGGAGGAAGCGGATTTATTGGTTCTCATTTGATAGAGCAATTATTAAAAAACGGACATTCTGTCATAAACATTGACAACTTTGATGATTTTTACGATTATCAGATAAAAATCAAAAATACCCTGGCGTCTACCGGCAATTTTTCTGATTTCAGATTCTCAGGCAGGCAGGCAGATATCCAAGAGCTCATTTCAGTAACAAAATCATCGAATTACAGCCTGTATTATCAGGATATCAGAGATAAAAACGGGCTCAGGCTTATTTTCGGAAACCATCATATTGATATGGTGATCCATCTCGCGGCTTTGGCCGGTGTACGCCCTTCTATAGAAAGACCGCTGGAATATGAAGAAGTAAATGTACGCGGAACGATGAATCTTTGGGAGCTGTGCAGGGACTTTAATATCAAAAAATTTATATGCGCCTCTTCTTCAAGCGTTTACGGCAACAATGAAAAAACCCCTTTTGCGGAGTCCGATAATGTGGACAACCCTATTTCACCTTATGCGGCAACCAAAAAATGCGGGGAGGTTTTAGGCCATGTGTATCATCATCTATATAATATTGATATGATCCAGCTAAGGTTCTTCACGGTATACGGGCCAAGGCAAAGGCCTGATCTTGCCATACATAAATTCACCCGACTTATCTCCCAAGGACAGGAAATCCCATTTTATGGAGATGGGACCACAGCCCGCGACTATACATATATTGATGATATCATCGACGGCATTGTAAAATCTGTCACATATCTGGAAAATCATTCCAATGTGTATGAGATCCTTAATCTGGGGGAGAGCCAGGTAATCACCCTGTCTGAAATGCTTTCCACTATTGAAAAGGCTATCGGGAAAACGGCCCGTAAAAAAAATCTGCCAATGCAGCCCGGGGATGTCCGGAAAACCAATGCGGATATTACTAAAGCCAAGGCTTTAATTGGTTATCAACCAGACACAGACTTCCAAAATGGCATAAAAAAATTTGTGGAATGGTTTTTGAGAAAATGACAAACAAGCGGTTGCAGGCAGGCTGTGGCAGGGTCTGTAACGAGCGGCAAATAAAAATTAATAAAAAGAATTGAAAATCAGCTATAAAAAAGTTTATTATATAACCTATTTTTATACTTTTGCAAAAAATTAGAAAATTATGTACTGGACATTAGAATTAGCTTCATATTTAAGTGACGCACCTTGGCCAATGACAAAAGCAGAACTTATTGACTATGCAATCAGAACTGGTGCACCTATGGAAGTAGTAGAAAATCTACAGGCCATTGAAGACGAAGGAGAAATCTATGAATCTATTGAGGAAGTTTGGAGTGACTACCCGACGGATGAAGATTTCCTTTGGAACGAAGACGAATATTAATTGAAGTGATAAGCTTTAGGCATTGTGCTTAGAGCTTATTGCCCTTTTTAAATATAAACATTCACACGATAGGCGTGTCATTAAAAACGCTTAAAGCAATCGTTTTAGGCATAAAGCAAAAAATTTATGAGTTTTTTAAACAAAGTTCTTAAGGGGTTTTTGGGAGACAAGAAAGCGCAGGACCTAAAAGAAGTAAAAAAAGTTGTAACAAAAATCAAAGCTGTTGAGCCGGAAATCCAGCAACTGTCTGATGATGGCTTAAGAGAAAAAACCGCTGAATTCAAAGAAACTATAAAATCTGCATCCAGCAAATTAACAGCTCAGATAGAACAGATAAAAGAGCAGATCAAAGGTTTAACGAACGTTGATGAAAAGGAAGCTCTTTTTTCAAAAATAGAGTCTTTAAAGAAAGAGTCATATGAAATCGAGGAGAAAGTTCTCGGCCAGATCCTACCTGAAGCTTTTGCCCTGGTAAAGGAAACGGCAAGAAGATGGGCTGAAAACGGGGAAATCCGTGTAAAAGCCACAGACTGGGACAGAGAGCTTGCTGCAACTAAAGATTTCGTTGAAATTCAGGGAGACACAGCAGTTTGGAAAAACTCATGGGATGCCGCCGGTACCGCCGTGGTCTGGGATATGGTGCACTACGACGTACAGTTTATCGGTGGGGTCGTTCTTCACAGTGGTAAAATCGCCGAAATGGCAACCGGGGAAGGTAAAACCCTGGTAGGTACACTGCCTATCTATCTAAACGCACTTCCGGGAAGAGGAGTTCATGTTGTAACGGTGAATGACTATCTTGCCAAAAGGGACTCCGCATGGATGGGGCCGCTTTATCAGTTCCACGGACTATCCATAGACTGTATTGACAATCACCAGCCTAACTCGGACGGAAGGCGGAAAGCATATAATTCAGACATTACCTACGGTACCAATAATGAATTTGGTTTCGACTATCTGAGAGATAATATGGTAACCTCTCCATCAGAGCTGGTACAAAGAGAGCTAAACTTCGCCATTGTGGATGAGGTAGACTCTGTACTGGTGGACGATGCAAGGACTCCGCTGATCATTTCCGGCCCGGTTCCACAGGGAGACAGGCAGGAATTTGACATACTTAAGCCTTCCATTGACAGAATCGTTGAAGTTCAGAAAAAAACGGTTTCAGCCATCTTCAATGAGGCAAAGAAGCTGATCGCCGCAGGTAATACCAAGGAAGGCGGGTTTAAGTTGCTTCAGGCATACAGAGGTCTTCCAAAGAACAGACAGCTGATCAAATTTTTATCGGAAAGCGGAAACAGGGCATTGCTTCAAAAAGTTGAAGCCCAATATATGCAGGACAACAACCGCGATATGCCGATTGTAGATAAAGATCTCTATTTTGTAATCGACGAGAAAAACAATCAGGTTGATCTTACCGACAAAGGTGTCGACTACATGTCCCAGGGAAATTCTGACCCCAATTTCTTTGTTCTTCCGGATATCGGAACTGAAATTGCAGAACTGGAAGCCAAAAATCTTTCCAAAGAAGAGGAGTTTGAAGCTAAAGAAAAGCTTTTCGCTGAATTTGCGGAGAAATCTGAAAGGGTTCATACCATGAGCCAGTTGCTCAAGGCATATACATTATTTGAGAAAGATGATGAGTATGTGGTGATAGACGGTGAGGTAAAGATTGTTGATGAACAGACAGGTCGTATTATGGAAGGCCGTCGTTATTCGGATGGTCTTCACCAGGCGATTGAAGCGAAAGAGAATGTAAAAATTGAGGCCGCAACCCAGACCTTTGCTACGATTACACTTCAAAATTATTTCCGTATGTACAATAAGCTTGCGGGAATGACAGGTACAGCTGAAACAGAAGCGGGAGAATTCTGGGAAATCTATAAACTGGATGTTGTGGTTATCCCTACCAACCGTCCTATCTTAAGACATGACAAGCAGGATCTGGTTTATAAAACTAACCGCGAAAAATACAATGCCGTAATTGAAGAAGTTGAAAAATTGACCGCTGCGGGGAGACCCGTTCTTGTCGGGACAACCTCTGTTGAAATTTCCCAGCTGCTTTCAAAGGCACTACAGTTAAGAAAAATCCCACATCAGGTATTGAATGCTAAGCTTCACAAGAAAGAAGCAGAAATCGTTGCCGAAGCCGGTAGACCCGGAGTAGTGACCATTGCCACCAATATGGCAGGTCGTGGTACTGACATCAAGCTTACCAAAGAGGTAAAAGAAGCAGGAGGTTTGGCCATTATCGGTACTGAAAGACACGATTCCAGACGTGTAGACAGGCAGCTTAGAGGTAGGGCAGGCCGTCAGGGAGATCCGGGAAGTTCCCAGTTCTATGTATCGCTTGAAGATAACCTGATGCGTTTGTTCGGTTCGGAGAGAATTGCCAAAATGATGGACAGGATGGGCCATAAAGAAGGTGAGGTGATCCAGCATTCCATGATCACCAGATCCATTGAAAGGGCTCAGAAAAAAGTCGAGGAAAATAACTTCGGAATCAGAAAGAGGCTTCTTGAGTATGATGATGTAATGAATAAGCAACGTGACGTTATCTATAAGAGAAGGAAGAATGCCCTGTTCGGAGATCATTTGAAATATGATATTGCCAATATGATCTTTGATGTGGCCAATTCTATTGTTGCCAAAGGAAAAGCATCCGGAAACTACAAAGATTTTGAATTTGACATTATCAAGAGTTTCACTATGGAATCTCCGATTTCCGAAAATGATTTCAAAAATAAAAATATCCAGGAGCTTACCAATATTCTTTTCAAGGCTGCCCAGGAGGATTATCAGATGAAGCTTAATCTTTTGAAAGAGAAATCGTTCCCGATCATTGAGAATGTATACCTGAACCAGGGCTCCATGTTCAAAATGATTCAGGTTCCTTTCACGGACGGGCATAAAACAATGACTATCGTTACTGACCTGAAAGAGGCCTATGAAACTCATTGTGAAAGCCTTATCAATGATTTCGAAAAGAATATCACACTGGCCATCATTGATGAAAACTGGAAGCTTCATTTACGTGAGATGGATGATCTGAGAAGATCTTCACAGGGAGCCGTTTACGAGCAGAAAGATCCGCTTGTTATCTATAAGCAGGAATCTTTCCACCTGTTTAGCGAGATGATTGACAAGCTTAACAAGGAAATAATTTCTTTCTTATATAAAGGAGAAATTCCCGCTTAATAAATAATTAATACATAAAAAAAATCCGCTTTGGCAATGCTAAAGCGGATTTTTTATTAACAAATTCCGCCAATATGACAAAAATCAATCTTGTTATTTATTTAGAATAATTAAAAACAATATATTTGCAAAAAATTGTTTTCATGAGAAATGTACTGATCTGTGCCTCATTATTGGGTTCTATGCTAACGTTTGCACAGGAAAAAGATTCTACCAACACCAAGAATATTGATGAAGTTATCATCAACACTTATATTAAGAAAGATTCTGATTATTCAAACAAAATGCCTTTAAAGGCTATTGAAGATCCGCAGGTGTATTCCTCAATAGGTAGAATTGCATTAGAGAATCAAATGGTATATTCTGTTGATGATGCATACAGAAATGTTACAGGGTTACAAACCATGTGGAAGTCTACAGGAAGGTCAGGAGATGGTGGTGCTTATGTTAATTTAAGAGGCTTCATTGCCAATAATTCTTTAAGAAATGGTCTTGCCGGACCTGTAAGCGGGGCAATCGATGCTGTAAATTTAGAAAGGCTGGAGGTTCTTAAAGGTCCTTCCGCAACCTTATTTGGAAGCCTTTTGACGAGCTACGGCGGAATTATCAATCGTGTTACTAAAAAGCCTTACAGTTCATTTGGCGGAGTGGTAAGCTTATCCGGTGGAAGCTATGATTTTTACAGAGCACAGGCGGATATAAATACACCCCTCACTAAAAATAAAAAATTACTTTTCAGGATTAATACTGCCTATACAACTGAAGGAACCTTCCAAACGGTCGGAAGAAACGACAATTTCGCATTTGCACCTAGCTTGACATATAACATAAATGACAGATTAAGCATCAATGTCGATTATGAAATGTTCAACAGTAGAAACCAGATGAACCAAATGTTCTTTTTCTACCTGCCAGCTTCTGCTATGGGAGCAACAAATATGAAGGAACTGGAAAATATGGGATTAAATTATAAAGAATCTTACACGGGTAAAGGCCTTTATAATACAGGAAGAACAAATAATTTGTTTGGACAAGTAAATTACAAAATCTCCGATAACATCACATCTTCTACCAATGCGAGCTATTCTTCCAGCTATTCCGATGGGTTCGGACCATACTTTTATTTTTCTCCAAAATCGGCTACAGATACTCAATTGGGATTAATGAGAGGAGATCAGTCTACCGTAGATAGCAAAAAAAGATACCTGGAAATTCAACAGAATTTTAATGCTGATTTCAAAATAGGAAATATGAGAAACAGAACGGTTGTTGGTCTTGATTTCCTAAGAGTTAAAGATGATCAGATGTTTATTTTTAATGGAAATTTTGATTGGGTGCCATTTAGTGGGGCCGATTATACCACAATGAATAATAATACTGTAACGGCAGAGTATGCCAATTTGATGAATAACCCTAATTTTAGCGCCAATAATACTTACCCTACGACTGGAATTACAAATACTTACAGTGCCTATATTTCCAATGTTTTAACACTTATAGAAGGATTAAATTTCCTTGCTGCGGTAAGATTTGACAATTATGATTTTAAAGGTGGGAAACTTGGACAAAGAGATTCACCTGCATATACTCAATCTGCATGGTCACCAAAATTTGGGCTTGTTTATGAAATCATAAAAGATAAATTTTCAGTTTTTGGGAATTATCAAAACAGTTTTAAAAATCTTGGTTATTTTACTAATGTCGACAATCAAAACATCCTTGCCAAACCAGAACACGCCAACCAAATCGAGGGAGGAATCAAGGCCAATCTTTTAAAAGGAAAGATTACATCTACAATAAGCTACTACAGTATTAAGGTTGATAACACGTTAAGACAGGTTGGCTATTTAGGATCAACGGCTTTGCAGGCTCAAGAAGGATCTCTTACAAGTAAAGGAGTTGAAGTGGAAATAAATGCTTATTTGGTAAAAGGATTCTCATTAATCGGAGGATTTAGCTATAATGATTCGAAATTCACAGAGGCTGATAAAGATGTTTTAGGAAGAAGGCCAACTACAGCTTCATCTCCGTATCTGGCCAATTTTTATGCAAGCTATCAATTTATGGATGGAAATCTTAAAGGTTTCGGAATAGGGATAGGGGGTAACTATGCAAGTGATAATAAAATTTTAAACTCTGAAACAATGGGAATATTCACTTTACCTTCCTACTTTGTATTAAATGCAAATGCTTTTTATGATGTAAAAAAATTCAGAATTGGGGTAAAAGTAGATAACTTTACCAATGAGCATTATTGGATTGGATATACTACGGCAAATCCACAAAAATTGATAAGTGCAATAGGAAGCATTACTTACAAATTTTAAGTATAAAAAGCTGATCATAACGGTTAGGTTAGCTTTTCAGCATGAGGAAAAAGCATCATCATAAAAGGAAGCCCTCTTTTATTAAGAAATGGTCTGCCAGGCTGCATTTGTGGCTTGGCTTATCCGTTGGTATGATCATCTTTATTGTTGCTTTTACGGGGACCTTATATGTGTTCAAGGATGAGATCCAAAACTTACTACGTAAAGAATCTGTTTATGTACCAAAAGAAACCATAAAAGAAAAACCTCTGCCGCTTGAGACCCTTCGTGAAAAGGTCACCCTTGAAGTTCATGAAAAATATCCTGTAAGCTCCGTTGAGATCCCTTTGGATAAAAAAAGATCCTATGAGTTTCTTTACTATGAGAAAAATAAGAAAGGATGGAACTATTTTGATGAAATCCTGGTCTATAAAACGGTATATGTGAATCAGTATAACGGAGAAATTCTGGGCATCTATAATGAAAAATATGATATCTTCCCGATTCTGAAAGCCATGCACTGGAGCCTTCTTCTGAATTCTGACTGGGGGAAATATGTGGTTGGGATCCCCGTTGTCATATTTATTTTTATGCTCATTACCGGGATTATTTTATGGTGGCCGAAAAATAAGCATTCCCGGAAAAAGCGTTTCTGGTTCGATTGGAAAAATATAAAAACGTGGAAACGTAAAAATTATGATCTTCACAGCATTCTCGGCTTCTATGCTTCATTTATAGCTTTGCTGTTAAGTGTAACAGGGATTTATTTCGCCTACCCTGTTGTAAAGAACGCATTCAATATTACATTATCAGGCTCTGCGGACCTTCCAAAAGAAAAGGAGATCAGGTCACCTGATTCACTCATGGCAAAGAGCAGTTCTGTCTTTGACCTGACGGCACGGGAGACCAGAAAACTATATTCACAGTCATCAAGCTTCAGGATTCCATTGAACGGAAAAAATAAGAAAGGAAAACAGTTGAACAATATTCCGGTAACCATTTATGGCAAGGACGGAAGATTCAGCATCCGGAATCAGCTTGTCTTTGATAAATATTCCGGTAAACTGCTATCAAATAAACCCCACGGAGAATTAAGCAATGCCGAGAAATATGCCAATGCCAATTATGACATCCATACAGGGTCTTACTTTGGTCTTGCCGGCAAAATCCTATGGTTCATCGCAGGCTTGATATGTACTTCATTGCCGGTAACCGGTTTTTTGGTATGGTGGGGAAAACGAAAGAAACAAGGAAAGAAAATATAATGAGAAAAGCACTTTTATCAGTGGCATGCCTGGGAACAGTTACTGCTTACGCCCAGGTTAAAGACAGTTTACAGACAAAAAATGTAGAAGAGGTTGTGCTGACTGCTTCAAGAAAAAAGGAAAATATTAAGGAGGTCCCAAGCTCTGTTACCATTGTCGGTGAAAAGCAGATCCAGTCACAGTTAACAGTTAACTCAGATATTACCAGCATACTGCAATATACCGTCCCGAGTCTGGCTACCAGCTCCGGGCAAACATCCAATACAGGACAAACCCTGAGAGGGCGCCAGGTCTTGGTTCTGATTGACGGAATCCCCCAATCTACCCCTCTAAGGAACGGGGCCAGGGACTTAAGGGTGATTGATCCCTCTGTAATTGAAAGAATTGAAGTCATCAAAGGAGCTTCCTCAATTTACGGAAATGGCGCAGACGGAGGTATCATTAACTACATTACCAGAAGAAGCAATTCTGATAAAAAAATATCGGGAATATCCCAGATCGGTATTACGGGACAACCTTACGGAGGAACATTGGGGTTCAGGGCCAGCCAGCTGCTTTCCGGAAAAATTAATGACCAGATAGATTATGTTGCTTCCCTGGCTTATGAAAGAACGGGCTATATGAAGGATGCGGACGGAGTGGACCTAAGCCCTACCTACAGCCCCGCAAAAATGGATAATTATAACGGCATGCTTAAGCTGGGGTACAATATCAACAGTAATCAAAGGATTGAAGCTTCATACATCGGATATGCATCCAGGTCAGATCTTGATCTGGGACTGAGAACCGGCAAATACGGCATCACGCCTACCATCGGAGAAGGGAGGGGCCTCGGCCGTGAGACCACTCCGCAAGGTACACCGCGAAATCATAACTATAAATTAAGTTACGATAATAAAAACCTGTTCAGGAATACTTCTTTAAACATCAATCTTTATTACCAGGATTTCAGAACGGTTTACGGATACAGTGACACCTTCCTGAATGGCGGACAGTCTAATGTGATTTCCAAAAAAGCAGGAGCCAGATTCAATTTTGATACCCAGCTTTGGAATACCGTGAATTCCCAGGCTGAGATCATTTATGGTGCAGATATCCTGAATGATAAAACCGTTCAGAAACTTGAAGACGGACGTTACTGGACGCCCGACATGGATATGACCAACATCGCTCCTTTCCTTTTGGTCAAGGTTGATCTGTTTAAAAAGCTTACCCTGAAAGGAGGCCTTCGTTATGAGAATATGAATGTAAAAGTTGGGGATTTCAATACCTTATCAACAATTAAAAATGACGGAACCTTTACCGAAAGTATTTTCGTAAAAGGCGGCGAGCTGGATTACAATGCTTTAGTAGGAAATATCGGGATACGCTATAATATAGAGCCATACATCAATTTATTCGGGAGCTTTTCCCAGTCTTATTCCATCAACGAACTGGGAAGAATCCTGAGAACCTCCACTTCCGATACCATTAGCAACCTTGAAACCAAGCCGATCATTGTCAATAATTATGAGCTGGGAGCTACCGGGCAGATATTGAACTGGATCAACTATGAGGTGACCTCCTATGTCAGTACATCCAAACTCGGCGCTTCATTTGTTCAGAGTCCGGACAGGGCACTGATGATCCAGAGGGCCCCGGAAATTGTGTATGGCGTGGAAGGGTACTTACATTTCAAACCTTCTAAATGGATCAATTTCGGCGGAAGTTACAGCTGGATGGAAGGGATTACTTCATTAAAGGATGACGGAGATTATTCAACAAAAATCAATAACAGCAGAATTTCAGCACCTAAGGTACTGGCCTATGTGCAGGTAAGACCCGTACCCTCTTTGTCTGTAGGCCTTGATATGCTTCATGCTTTCGGACAGAACCGGTTTGATCCTAATCCGAAAACAGGTTTATATGCCTATGGTGAAGGAAAAGTCCCTGAGTATACGGTTTTTAATTTCAAATCCACTTATGAGCTGAACAGAAACTGGAAATTATCTCTGGGTATTGAAAATGTCTTCAATAAGCTGTATCAGCCTGCCATTGCATGGTGGTCTGCAAGGGACAGCGATTTTACAAATTCCTTGGGGATGAGGGGAACCTTCATGATTGAATATAAATTTTAATTAATCTAAATAAAAAGTTGGCTTATCTTTGCAGAACGTAAAATAGCATGAGAAAAAAGCATCATCATAGGAAAAAGCAAAGCAAATTTAAAAAATGGACCGGGAAACTGCATCTGTGGTTGGGGCTGGGTATCGGCCTTTTGATCTTTATAATTTCAATTACGGGGGCATTATATGTTTTTAAGGATGAAATTGAAAATATCACCAGGAAAGACGTGATCTATCACCATGAGCCGGATGTTGATAAGAAAGAGGTTCTTCCGATCCGTACTTTGGAAAAAGCCGTTGTAGCCCAGGTTAATGAAAAGTATCCCGTACATTGGGTGAATATTCCTATTGACAGGAAAATGTCTTACCAGTTCTATTGGTATGAGCATGACCCGGAAGGCTGGAACTATTTTAATGAGTTCCCGATTTACAAGGTTGCCTATGTAAACCCTTATACCGGAGAGGTCCTAAGGACCTACGATGAAAAGAACGGCTTTTTCCAGATTGTAAAAATGATCCACTGGAGTTTCCTTTTAAAGCAGGAATGGGGGACTTATCTGGTGGGAATCCCTGTAATCATTTTTATTATCATGCTTATTTCAGGAATTATTCTCTGGTGGCCCAAAAACAGGTCTGCCAGGAAACAGCGCTTTTCCTTCAAATGGAAAAATGTAAAAGGCTGGAAAAGGAAGAATTATGACCTCCACAATGTATTGGGCTTTTATGCATCAATTTTCGCTTTAATCTTCTCTATTACCGGGCTTTTCTACGCATTTTTCGCAGTACAGGCCATGATCTATGTGATCTTCTCCGGTGGAGAAACAACGTATCCGGACTTTTCCCACATCAGAACCAAAGCTCCTATCGAACTTAGGACAGAAACCACTTTAGACAAGATCAGCAATACTGTAAAGGAAAAGTATCCTGACGCTTTTGGCTTCTCGATAGATCTGGGCCATGAGCATATGGATGATCATGAGCATCCGAATTTTGAGGTCTATGTAAAGCATCTTTCTTATTCTTACCATAAAAGCAGCAGCCTCATTTTTGATGAAAATTCAGGTGAGCTGCTTCATACTCACGATCCGAAGGATAAAAATTTCGGCGAGAAAGTGGTTTCCGCTAATTATGATATCCACGTAGGATCCATTTTGGGTCTCCCTACCAAGATCATCGCTTTTATCGTCAGTCTTATATGTGCCTCATTACCAGTCACAGGCTTTATGATATGGTGGGGAAGAAGAAAGAAAAAAACGGCAAAAGCTGCCTAAAAACTTTTTTTTATAATAAATATTCTGTGAATAATCTATTAATACAATCTTTTTTATAATTTTAGACCTTTAGAATTTAGAACAAGCATGTCATTAATAGATTTATCAAAACACGTTGCCCTTGGGATTGATATAGGAGGAACCACCACGAAGTTCGGGGTTGTAAACCACAGAGGGGAAGTTCTTGAAAAGGGTAACATCCGTACAGATATTTATGCCACCACTGAAGAATTCATTGATGTCTTATACGAAAATGTTCACCCTTTAATTGAAAAATACGGAAAAGAAAAAAACTTTGACGGTATCGGAGTGGGAGCACCGAACGGAAACTATTATAAGGGAACCATAGAACAGGCTCCAAATCTTCCATGGAAAGGGATCATTCCTTTTGGTGAAATGATGAAGGCAAAATTCAATATGCCCTGTACGGTAACCAATGATGCCAACGCTGCAGCCCTTGGAGAAATGCTTTTCGGGGCAGCCCGCGGAATGAAGGATTTTATTATGATCACTCTGGGAACAGGAGTAGGAAGCGGGATTGTAGCCAACGGCAGCCTGATCTACGGACATGACGGCTTTGCCGGGGAGCTGGGACACACCATTGTAAAACCCGGTGGAAGAAAGCACTGGAGCACAGGCTCTGAAGGCAGTCTCGAAGCCTATGCCTCCGCAACAGGAATTGCCATTACAGCAAAAAAAATGAGAGCGGAATTTCCGGAATCTATGCTTAATCAATATCCTGAAGAGGCCATTAATTCTAAGACAGTTCATGAATGTGCCCTGAAAGGAGACCCTATTGCCATAGAAGT
Source organism: Chryseobacterium gossypii (assembly GCF_041361455.1). Classification (NCBI taxonomy): domain Bacteria; kingdom Pseudomonadati; phylum Bacteroidota; class Flavobacteriia; order Flavobacteriales; family Weeksellaceae; genus Chryseobacterium; species Chryseobacterium gossypii. Next base: position 117,099 of record NZ_JBGCUR010000003.1, read on the forward strand.
TTTCAGATATACAGGCCAGAAACTGGGGGAAGCATTGGCTAATTTCGTAATGTTCTCCTCACCGGAAGCCATTCTTTTATTCGGGGGAGTGATCAAGGCGGGCGACTTTATTTTAAAGCCGGCTAAACTCCATATGGAAAGGAATCTTCTTCCTATATTCAGAAATAAGGTAAAACTGGTTTTCAGTGAACTTGATGAGGCGGATGCAGCCATTTTAGGTGCAAGCGCTTTGGTCTGGGAAAAGTAAATGAAAGCTATAAAATATCAGGCATCCTTCCGGATGCTTTTTTTATTCTTGCGGATGATATTATAGTGATAACATCATTTGCCTTATCTATCAATGTAATTGGTGTTTAAGAATCTGTTTTTGATATAATATGGAAAAGTTTTTCATATTTTTGATCTGCTTTTTCTCGAATAATATTCCTTTAAGAGAAAACATTTAATCATAATTAACCAAAAATGGACAAAAATAATTTAGAACAGGTCACTTTCGGCGGTGGATGCTTCTGGTGTGTGGAAAGCTGTTTCAATATGCTGAAAGGAGTACAGTCCGCCATCTCAGGATACTCCGGTGGTCATAAAGATAATCCTACCTATGAAGAGGTTTGCACGGGAGAAACCGGACATGCGGAAGTAGTGCAGATTACTTATGATCCCACAATTATCTCTTATGAACAGTTAATGGATGTCTTCTTCTTCCTGCATGATCCTACACAACTGAACAGACAGGGGAATGATATCGGGACCCAATACCGTTCAGTGATCTTCTATAAGGACGAAGCTGAAAAACAAAAGGCCGAAGAAGCAATTGAAAGATCCAAACAATCAGGAAGATGGCAGGGTAATTACGTGACAGAGCTGACAAAATTTGATAAATTCTGGCCGGCGGAACAATACCATCAGGGATATTACAATGAAAATCCTACTCAGCCCTATTGCAGCGCTGTGGTAGGCCCGAAAATCCAGAAATTCAAAAAACATTTCGGAGCGCGGGGAATGCTGGATGAAAATGATCTTTAATCATCAAAAATAAAAGCGAAGAGTTTCCTCTTCGCTTTGTTGTTTTACGCAAATACTATTTGATATGAAGAAATCTAATATCCTGGATTTTGGGAGAGCTCTTTGGTGGCGTCAAGTGTTGCCTGTGGAATCGGGAAGATCCTTCTGTAAGGCTGAGATGCCGGCTTAACTGTTCCCGGAAGATCAAACTTCCCGAATCTGATCATGGCTTTTCTTCTGTACATTTCCCAATACAGTTCATACCCTATCTCATTGTACAGCTTTGTGGCATCCAAAGAAGCGATGGCTACTCCCGGAGCATTGTTGAATAAAGCCTCACGGGTTCTGCTTGTCCTAAGCTTATTAACATCGGCCAGTGCAGCCGTTATATTTCCGTTTCTGAAATAAGCTTCTGCCCTCATCATATAAATTCCGCCCAAACGGTATAAAGGGATGTCTACTCCGCTTGTTCCATTATTGCCATATCCGGGATCAAACTCAAACTTGAAAACCCTTACTCCTCTGTTGATCTGAGCCTGTGTAAATACAGATTCCGAAGGATTATCGAAATTCAGCTCCGGAGTAAAATCTGCTGCGAGTGTAGTATTTTTTTCTGTGAATAATTTATACACCTTAATCCTTCCATCCGGGGTCATATCAAAGCTTCCGTTACTAAGAATCTTAGGCCCGTATTGCTGGCCCACCTGCAACCCTCTGTTAAAATGAAACCAGGGTTTTCCTGTTCCCTCTACCTTACTTGTAGACGGTACGCTTACATCTGTCCCGTCATTCTTAAACCATGTTCCGTCATCATACTGGTAGTATCTGTGAAAACGAGGATCTTCATGATTTCCGTTCCATGAATAATAAAATTCAGGTGTGATACAGGATGCGTTTGTCCCCCTGTTGTCCGGGGAAGGCTTCTGGATCCTTTCCATAGACATATAAGCAAGGTCGTTATCAGCGTTTCTGTTGGAATTTTTCTTCTGAACGATCGTAAAGATCATTTCCTTGCTCGTATCATTATTAATATCAAAATTATGGAAATAGTTTGATTCCAGACTGAAAAACCCTGAATTGATAAGCTGGCTGGAGTATTCGATTACTTTATCCATATCTGTTCCGCTTCCATTCACTGCCTGCTCGGTAAAGTTGAATGTACTTGCCGTTTTATTTTTCAGAACCGCTCTGTTCAGATACATATCTGCCAGTAAGGCATAAGCTGCCTGCTTGGTAAACCTTCCGGCATGGGTATTCTGGGTTTTAATATCGGCCAGATCAGGGATAAGCCCTTCCACCTCAGTGATCAGCTCATCAATTGTCGTTTCTGCTTTTCTCACCTGAATCGGAGCATTTATATCGCCCGGATCCCTATAGGGCGCCTGTCCGAAAAGGTCAATCGTTGTATAAGTATAAAAAGCCAGTAACCCTTTTGCCTCCGCTAAGAACAGCGCCTTATTGCTCACATTGCTTTTTTCAATACTTCTGATGGCCGTTAAAGATTTAGTGATCCCGAAATTTAATTGGTCCCAGGTAGTTTTTACCACATCACTGTTAGCGTCCCAGGTAAACTCATGTATCGCCCTCCATTTTCCTCCGTCTCCCCAATCGCTTCCTCTTGTCGGCAGCAAAGCCTCATCAGTAGAATACTCCTGTAATGCGAAAACGCTTCCATGGTCTACGAAAGTTCCGTCACCAAGCTGTCCGTAAGCTGCAGCGAGGGCACTTTCAGGATTGGCCAGGCTTTCAGAACCCAATACCTCATCAATCACTTTTTCATCCAGATCGGTACACCCGATTAAAGCCAGTGTCAAAATGGAGAAAAGGATCTTATTAATATTTAAAAATTTATATTTCATGATTTTTTTAACTTATTTAAAATTTAACAGTTGCTCCCAAAATGAAAGTTTTCGCAGACGGATACGTCGTATAGTCAATTCCCAGTGACTGATTTCCTCCTACCTGCTTGTTTGTGTCAACAAGCGGATCATAGCCCGAATAGCTGGTAATTGTAAATAAATTCTGTGCACTCACATAAAGATTTATGCTTCTCAAAAACTTCAACTGATTGATATCAAAAGTATATCCTAATCTTACATTATTCAGACGGATAAAGTCTGATTTTTCAAGATATAAAGAGGATAACTGAGGCTGGTTCGTAAAACTGGCCCCTGAATCATAGAAGCTTTTCAAAACATTTCTGTCTGAAGCTAAATTATTGATATTTAGATCCAAAGCTGTATTATTCACCAGATACCCTCCGGTCTGTCCGATGAAAGAGAATGCAAAATCAAACTTTTTGTATCTCATGTAAGAATTGATACCAAAAGTGAAATTCGGGATCGCCCCTTCAAAAATCTTCCTGTCTTTCGGACCGATTGCTCCGTCACCGTCAACATCTTCGTAAATATATTTCCCATTGGCATCAACCCCCAGGTAATTCAGCATATAGAAAGATCCCGCTTCATATCCGTTTTTATAGATATTGGCTGTAACTCCCGAAAGCCCGGGACCTGATACTTCCCCGGAATAAATTGCTGAGACCGGAAGATCTTTTACCGTATTATTTACTGTTGCCCCATTCACATCAAAGCTCCAGGTGAAATTCTCATTCCTGATAATCTCTGAGCCCAAAGAAAATTCAAGGCCTTTATTAACGATCTGTGCATCAACATTTTTCCATACCGTGCTTGTAGGACTCAATACTCCTGAAGGTATATTCAGAATCGGGTCTTTCGTGGTCTTGTTATAATACTCTAATGATCCGTAAAGCTTGTTTTTCCATAAACTGAAATCCGTACCTACGTTGATCTGTTCCACCACTTCCCATTTAAGATCAGGATTTGGCGTTCTGTTTACCATAACTCCGTTAATGAGATTTAAATTCTCATAAAGATAATACCCTGCACTCTGTGACAATGAATAACTTGCCTGGGTAATTTTGTTTGGAACCTCCTGATTACCGGTTTGCCCCCAGCTTCCTCTCAGCTTCAACTCGTTAATGATCCTGGAATCCTTCAGGAAATTCTCGTTTGAAATCGCCCAACCTAAGGCAACAGACGGGAAATATCCGTATTTGTTATTTAAACCAAAGCGTGTGGAGCCATCAGCCCTCAATGAGGCCGTTAGCAGGTACTTTTTGTCAAAATTATAATTTACCCTGCCGAAATATGATTGCAGCTCATTTTCCTGGGCATAGCCTGCTCCCGGAATAAAGGCCTCGCCGGAATAGCCCGGATTGATCTCCGGTGGGATTCCTGCGCCCTGCTCAGCAATATTTCTTACTCCGAAATAAGTTCCCGAAAACTTGAATTTTTGATAAGAGAACCCTCCCAATAAGCTGAAGTTATGCTTATTTAAACTAAAATCATAGGTTAAGTAATGTTCCAGAAGGACATTCAAAGATTCAAGATTAGCCTGAACATACATTCCTTTTGGTGTTCTGTCCGTCAGATTCGGAAACATTGTTGTATTCCTCTCTGAAGTGGTCTTGTCAATACCCAGATTAAATTTATAATTCAATCCCGGTAATATCCTCAACGTGGCTTCGGTATTTCCTAAAACCCTGAACGTATTGGTCTTATCATTATAAACACTCAACAGATACAGCGGATTGTAGTGGGCGTTCATATTGAAATTCGTATAATTTCCATTCTGATCATAAACAGAACGTGTCGGGTTTGCCATTAAAGCATGGATAATCACCTGGCCATCGGAACCTGCGTTTGCTCCGTTGGGTATTCCGGTTTCTTTGATGTCGCTCGCGGTAAGATTTAGCTTGACCTTGAGCCTTTTATTATCAAAGAAGGATTCTTCCGCATTCAGACGGGCCGTAGTCCTTCTGAAGTTACTATTCAATACGATTCCATCCTGATCCATATGAGCGATCGAGGCAAAGTAATTCCCTGTATCCGTGGATTTTGAGAAGGATACCGAGTGATTTGATGAAGCCGCATTTCTGTAAATCTCGTCCTGCCAGTCTGTGTTTCCGCCATGATCATAAAGTTTGTCGATCCCTGCGGCCCTGTACTGATCCGCCGTTAATAAATCCAATTTTTTGATCACGGAAGAAAAGCCTAAATAGGTATCATACGTGAACATCGGTTCACCTTTTTTTCCTCTTTTTGTTGTTACCAAAACGACTCCGTTTGATCCTCTCGCTCCATAAATTGCAGCTGCGGAAGCATCTTTCAGAACAGTTATCGATTCGATATCGGATGTATTTAAAAAGTTTAACGGGTTTTTTGCCTGGGCATTTCCTAAACCGATATTCGGCCCTGTTGCACTTACCGCATCATTGCTAAGAGGAACTCCGTCCACAACAAACAAAGGTGTACTCCCGCTTCTGATGGAGCCGATACCTCTGATCGAAACATTCACTCCTGCTCCGGGCTCCCCGCTTGATTGAACAATACGAACCCCCGCGATTTTCCCCTGCATTAAGTTATCAACAGAAATATTCATTCCTTCCTTGAAGTTTTCAGCCTTCAGCTGACTTACAGCTCCTGTCAGATCAGATTTTTTCTGGGCCCCGTACCCTACCAGGGTGACTTCAGCAATAGAAGCCGCTTCTTTTTTAGATCTCAGGTTCACGGAAACAGAAGTTCCTGTAATTTTCACGGTCTGGGTTTCATATCCCTCATAGGAAATGGACAGGGTCTGTCCGACTGATGCAGAAATTGTAAAATTTCCGACTGCATCGGTAGTGGCGGTAACTCCGGTCTCAACAACGGTTACCTTTGCCCCATTGATCGCAGAACCATCCTGGTCCAGCACTACTCCGGAGATCGTCTCATTCACCTGCGAAAAAACAGAATGGGCTTTTGTAAGTCCTTCCGCATGGACCTGATTGGCCACCAGAAAGATTAAAGCTATCGGAATTAGCTTTTTAAATGTAAATACGTTAATTTTGTGGTACATATCATTAAGTAATTGTGATCACATGCTTATGTAAAGCCGCTGTTGTTGCCGCAACAGTGGTTTTTTCTTTGCCTGTTAGTTTTTATTTTCGGCATACAAAGTAAAATGTTTTGCTTAAAAACTGTTTTAACTTAATATTATGTTAAAATCAACAAAATCTAAATTTCTCAAACTGAGAAAATAATATAACTCTACTTTTTAATATTCTTTAATTACCCATTTTCATATTTACAAAACTTTAAAAAACAGTTAACACTATATATAAATCGCTTAACCGGAGAGACACTAATTTTGCCCTAGAAAAACTGATCAAATGAAAAAGGCACTTTTCCTGGGTTTATATCTGTCTTCATTAAACCTGCTATGGTCTCAGCATAAAGACTTTAACAAACTAAAGATCAATGAAATCCAGGTGATCGGCTCACATAACAGCTATAAAAAAGCCATTCTCCCTGAAGTATATGAATATTTATCAAAGAGAGATTCTCAGAACTTCTTACCGAGAATACAATATGAGCATGCTGCCATCCCGGAGCAGTTAGATCTCGGATTACGTAACCTTGAAATCGATGTGTATGCAGACAGCAAAGGAGGAAAATACGCCCACCCGAAAATATTAGATCTTGTAAAAACGAGCCAGCCCTTTGATCCTGAAGGAAAAATGAAAAAACCGGGCTACAAGATGATCCATATTACAGATATTGATTATCAGACCTGGTACTATACGCTGAAAGATTGCCTGAAAGATCTGAAAAAATGGTCTGACTCCCATCCGGATCATGATCCTGTTTTTATTACTCTTGAGCCTAAAGACGGAGAAGCAAATGCTTTTGGTACCGAGCCTGAGCATTATACTTCAAAGCTTTTTGATGACCTTGATAATGAGCTGAAAAAGTATCTTGGAAAAGAGAAGATCATTACTCCCGATGATGTACGCGGTGCTTATGCCACTTTAAACGAGGCCGTCCTGAAAAAGAACTGGCCAACCGTGGAAAAAGCTAAAGGAAAATTTCTTTTTGTATTGGACAATAACGGTAAAAACAGGGATCTGTATATTCAGGGACACCCTTCGCTGAAAGGAAGAATGATTTTCACCAATTCCGATCCGGGAACACCTGAATCTGCTGTTTTATTTATGAATGATCCGAGCTCTGAAATTTCACAACTGGTAAGACAGGGCTATATTGTCCGCACAAGAGCAGATGCCGATACTATGGAGGCCAGAAAGGAAGACTATTCAAGATTTGAAAAAGCCAAAGAAAGCGGGGCACAGATCATCACAACAGATTATTATTACCCGAGCCGGCTTTTTAAGTCAGACTATAAGATCAGCTTTGATAATAATACCTACGAAAGAAAGAATCCTGTGACAGGAAAATAATATTTAAACACGTAATTAACATTTTAACAACAGGTAAGCCGGAAAAGATTCCGGCTTACCTGTTGAGGGCCTTTACCTTATGGTTTTTCAGATCAATTTCAAAATGATCCGCAGGATCTCCCGCCGATAGTAAGGAAAGGATCTCAAAAAGTGATTTAAGCTGTTTTACAAACGGATCCTGCGAGGCATCAGACGTATAAAGTTCTGCTAATATCCGGTATTGTTTTAATCTTTCTTCAGGGATATCCTTTTTTGCCAATTCATCTGCAGACTGAAATTTGTATAGATCGAGCAAAAGGTCATCCCAGCTCCAGCTTTTAAAAGATTCAGGGAAAATCCCGGTTTGTCTCAGCTTTTTTCTGGTCTCTTCAATAGTACCATTGCCGGCCTGTGACCGTAGCAGCAGGTCCTCCCCGTTCAACCGTTCGCCTGTTTTAATAAAATCAGAAGGCCATTCATCGGGGATCATACGTAATCTGACCAGTTCTTTCAGATGGAACAGCATAAAATCATGATATGAGCGGGTTTTCAGGATATCTTTATTCCACAGCCGCTTACGGCTGTCTTTACTTAAGGCTTCATATTCCCTTTCGTAAAGCGGAAAAAGGTCATCGAAATGAGGAACATCTTTCAGAATTTCCGTTTGTATCTCCATTTTTTCCGGAGTATGAACGGTAAGTATTTTGTATCCAGGCAAATAGGCTGCCAATGAGGGAACCTGAATATTAACGAGCATTTTATCTCCGGTACTCCTGATCCCGGTGTCATTGATATGCATGTGCCCTGCAAAATGGATCTGCAAACCGGCTTCAGCAAAAGCCCTGGCCACATTTTCCTCCGGCATGCGTTCCAGCTGCCATTTTTTATTCCCCAGAAGCTTCCTGATCTCAGAACTTGCCCCATCATTGAAATCAATCATCGGATAATGGGTGAATGCAATCAGGGTCTTGTTGTTTCTCTTAGCTTCCTTTGCTAATTTCTTTACCCATGCTATCAGGTGCCGTTTATGCGTCAGCACATTATTGTATCCTATGCCTGCCCCGTGGTAGTTATCCGGATCGTCAGGATGGCCATTTAGATCTTTAGGAATATAAGTATTCCCGTCAATAGCTATCATCCAGAGCCCTTTTACAGGTTCTACAACATAGCTGAGATCCGGTACGGAAAACCCTTTGGAAACGGCATACATTCTTTTGGAGTAATGGGCATTTTGTAAAGCTTTTTCATAAGAATAGTTTCTATAAACGTCCAGATCGAAAGGTGTACTCCAGAATATGTCCTCTTTTTTCGGATAAAATCCGAAGTCCTTCAGCTCGTCCAGAATCTCCAGATATCCGGATTCCGCAATGTCTTTTGTAATGATCTTATTCTTAGCTTTTCCTATGTTCTTTCGGCTGTAGACCCCCAGCGGATTTCCATCCTGTCCGAGAAAATCATCTTTTCCCGCATCCCGCCGAAGCGGACCAACCGGGTCGTGGTTTCCCGTTGTGATATAAAAGTTGATCCCGAACTTCTCGTGGTATTGATCCAAAATTCTGCGAAGCCCGCGAATATTATATGCCTGTCCGTCATCCGAAAAATCACCGGGCATAGCTACGATCCTGATCCCTTTTGCGGCAATATCATCAAGGGCTTTCAAAAGCGCAAAATAGTTTTCGTTAAAAACTCGGGTGGAATGAAGCTGGGCATCCATCGTTCTCAGAATGGTTGATTTTCCGGTTCCAGGATTCAGGATCCCCTTAAAATCATGGTCTGAAAAGCTTCCGTATAAGTCCTGAAAATGTACGTCTGAAAGAAATGCAATCTGCACCGGCTTTCGCTGAGCCCAACACCATGAAAAGACCACCAGTAAAATTGTAAAAATCCCCTTATTCATCTTTAACATGAAACGAAATTAAGAGAATATCCGGCGAATTGTTTTAATTGAATTTTAAATTTTTGTGAAGGGGCTTATTGTGTTTGTATGGTGTTTGCGTTTGCCCCCGCATATTTTGTTAGTATTAATTCCGATGACTTCCTTAATTCCTTTCCTGTTTCCGGGTCAATTCCGTCTGCCGTAAAAAAATCCACATCTCCATTATATTTTGAATACCAGGTTCTTCCAAGAGAGTTTTCAATGGTCATTGTGTCCTTTCTTGTAATCTTTTTAAAGTATTTGAACTGCTCTGCATTCATGGCCACAACTTTAAACTCGGGACCCACATTTTGATTATCTGTTGCAATATATTTTTCTCCATTCCAATACATATATCTCTTGCCAATATCTGCTTTTCCAAAAAATGTAAACATAGCAGGATCTGTTGAGCCAGGTTCTCCTGTTGTTTTTGGAAAAACAACACCTCCTGCAACAAGCAATAAAATAAAAGTCACTTCTAGTATGCCTAATCCGTTCTGTTTTATAAATTCCGGCATTGTAAAAATTGGCTTATTAGTAATGTTTATAACAATTTTAGATAGTGTTTGACTTATTGTATACTCTATTGTTTTCCAATCCATACAAAAACTTCGGAAATTATCATACCCTAAATAAACACTCAAATCATCAAGAATAGCCGGCTTAATATTATAATCACCATCATTTTCTACAATAGCTTTATAATACGTTTCAAAAGACTTATAGCTTAGAGTAATTTTAAAATCATCCAGCAAATCTCTTTCTAGTGATTTTAAAATTCCAGTAAATGTTTTTTCAGTTGCTTCATTTGAGGCTTTTTGAAATACTTCTTCAAGCAACTTTCTTTTCTGAGATAAAAATTTTGACATATAACTAAAATTATTTAGGAAAATAGTGTGTTTGCCTCTAAAAAAAATACGGTTTTCCGTACAAAACTTTCTAAAAACTTTCCAAGAATTTTCTAACCCTTGCCCTTATTTCCGTTAGATATTTGCTCCAGAAATCAGTTGATAAACAAAACATTAAAGACAAAAACAAATTTACAAAACTGATTTCAAAAATTACCGGATAAAGCGGAGGTAAAACTCCGGGTTGGGAAGCAGATGTTTCTCCTCCGTTTTTGAAGGTTCACTTCCCAAAAAATTTAGAAGCGCTTCAAATTTTAAACAGTGTACAGCTCGGGATACATAGGTATCGCGAGAGGAAGGAAAACAGTCTAAAATCTTCAAAATTTTAAGGAAATGATACAGTTTATTTTAATGCTATTAGGTTTAGCATTCTCACATAACAACGCAAGTTCAGCAGCATGTCACAATACTCAGGACCCAATTATAACCATACAGAATGATGGTCCAAGTGATCCGGGAACGGGAACGGGAGAAGGAGGTGACGACGGAGGTACGGGTGGAAATACAGGACAAACGCCTCCACCTTTTACACCTCCTAATCCATAATAATTAAGGGACAGATTGTATAGTCTGTCCTTTTTCTTACCTTGCATGCAAACTAATTTTATGAAATACTCATTTTTAATCATCTTATCGATAATCTTATTCTCCTGTAAAAAGGAAAAAAAAGAATTATCAACACAAATTTTGAGCACAAATTCATATTTCAAAAAAGCAAAAGAATATCAAAAGAATAAAGTTTCCGATTCGGCTTTTTATTATTTCAATTTAGCAAAGAATACTTTTTTAACAGAGAAAGACTCATTAGGTGTAGCAAGAGCTTTAGTAAATATGGCCATAATTCAATCTGATAAAGGTGACTATTATGGTGGAATTGAAACATCATTAAGAGCAAATAAATTTTTTAAAAATCAAAAAAAGACCGATAGTCTTGTTAAGCTTGTTCTTGCATCCAATTATAACAATTTAGCTATTTCTTCTTCTAATCTTAAAAACTATGATAGTGCCATTTCATATTATAATAAAGCATTGAAATATGTAAATGTTGAAAAAAGTAAACTTATCTACTACAACAATATCGGTGACGCATTAATTAGCCAAAAGAAATTTACTTTAGCAAAAAAATATCTTAATCTTGCTCTAGCTTCAAAAGATAGTATCGATTATGCAAGAGCACTTAATAATTTAGCGAGAGCAAAATTTCTAGAGAACAAAAATTACAACCCTTTACCAGAATTATTTAAAGCTTTAGAAATAAGAAAAAAAGAAAATAACAGTTGGGCAGAGAATTCAAGTTATGCAACATTGGCAGATTATTTTTATAATAAAGATCAAAACATTTCTTTAATGTACGCCAAAATGATGCTTGAAAAGGCTATTCAAAATAAAAGTGCAGATGATCAACTTGAAGCTCTACAAAAAATAATCATACTAGATAAGACTAACTATCTAAAAAACTTTTTGAAGTTCCAATCAATAAATGATAGTATACAAACAGCAAGAAATAAAGACAAGGATCAATTTGCTGTTTTTCGTTATGATATAGATGTAAAAACTGCAGAAAATGAAATGTTAAAAGTTATAGCATCAGAGAATAAAAATAGGAATTTACTTCTCTTAGTTGCTTTGATCTTTGCAATTATTACTATAGTTTGGTATCGCAAAAGGCAAATACAATTAAAACAAGAAAAAGAACTTGAGGTAAAAAACACTCAGCTTAAAATGTCCAAAAAAGTCCATGATGTGGTGGCCAATGGGATTTATCAGGTGATGACAAAAATTGAGAACCAAAACCTGATCAATAAAGATGAAATGCTGGACGAGCTGGAATTTGTATACGAAAAATCCAGAGATATTTCCTACGAAAAAACTGATAAAGGCAATAAGAAAGATTTCAACGAAAAAATCTCTGAACTGGTAGGTTCTTTCAATAACGAAAATGTAAAAACCTATCTTGCCGGAAATGATAAGGATATCTGGGCAGGTCTCAATGAGCCCGGGCAGGAAGAAATTTATCAGATTATCCGAGAACTGCTCGTCAATATGAGAAAACACAGCCAGGCAGACCGTGTGGTCTTCAGATTCGAAAGGGCAAACGGCCTCATCAAGATCTATTATTCGGACAACGGAATCGGCATTTCCAGCGACATAGCCCATAAAAATGGCTTGACGAATGCGGTTTCCCGTATTGAATCTTTAAACGGAGAAATTATTTTTGACACCAAAACCGAAAAAGGATTGAAAATCTACGTTTCATTTCCTGTTTCCTAAAAAAACTAAAAGAATGTTCAGAAAAATTTTAATCGCCGAAGATCATGAAAGCATCAACATTTCAGTGCAAAGAACACTGGAAGAGCTCAACATACCGAATGTTGATTATGTATATTACTGTGATGATGCCCTTGCAAAAATTCAGAAAGCCAACCGTGAAAACAGCCCGTATGATCTGTTAATTACCGATCTTTACTATGAAGAGGATCATCGCGAGCAAAACATTAAAGACGGAAAGGAGCTCATTAAGAAAATAAAGGAAATTCAGCCTTCCCTGAAGGTCATTGTCTTTTCAGCAGAACATAAATCAGGAATCATTGACTCCCTTTTCAAAGAATATCACATCAACGGTTACGTAAGAAAAGCCCGGAATGACTCTAAGGAATTAAAAAAATCCATCACATCAGTCTATATCAATGAAAATTATTTGTCCCTTGATCTTAAGCAGGATATGAAAAAACTGAATAGCTATGAATTTTCCGCTTATGATATTACTTTGGTCTCACTGCTGTCAAAAGGCATCCTCCAAAAAAATATTCCATCCTATCTTCAGAAAAACAACATAAAGCCATTCAGTCTGAGCAGTGTGGAAAAAAAATTAAACAGTTTAAAAGAAGGCCTGGAAGTCACCAGCAATGAACAGTTGGTTGCATTCTGTAAGGACCTTGGAATTATTTAAAACTGATTTGCCAAAGTTATTTTGACGGAGACCTTTCAATTTTTTTGAAAGGTCTTTGCGTTTTTTGCCGGTTTTACGGAAACCCGTAAGGTTTGACTTTCAAAGCTTTATATTTTTGGAATGTAAACAAAATTAAATGCTATGAAAAAGTATTACGTAAACCAAAAGGCTCAAAGTAACGGAGATCATGAGGTACATGATGAATACTGTAAATATTTACCCAGTATCGGAACCAGGAAATATCTTGGCTCATTTTCTTCTTGTAAAGATGCAGTAAAAGAAGCTAAAAAAGAATACAGCCAATCTAATGGATGCAAAACCTGCTCAAACGAATGTCACACGAGTTAAAATAATAATTATGGCAAAATTTATTATCACTCAAAGAATTAACAAAGAGTATCAATTCAATCTTAAGGCTGGAAATGGGGAAATTATTTTAACCAGCGAAGGATATGTTCAGAAAGTCTCGTGCAATAAAGGAATAGAATCGGTGAAGGTCAATTCCCAGGACGATTCCAGATACGAAAAACGCGTTGCAGTAAATGGTAAAGATTATTTTGTTTTAAAAGCAAGAAACGGAGAAATTATTGGGAAAAGCCAATTGTACACTTCAAAATCAGCCATGGAAAATGGAATTCATTCTGTAAAATCCAATGCTCCAACGGCAGAGATCATTGATGAAACCCTTAAAAACTAAATAATGGACCTTAAAATAAAACTTGAGCAATTACGCCAGAAAGTAGCGGGGCTGAAAGATCAGATTGGCACTGAAGAAGCTACAAAAAATGCTTTTGTCATGCCTTTCATACAAATTTTAGGCTATGATATCTTTAATCCTACAGAAGTGGTCCCCGAACATATTTGTGATATAGGAACTAAGAAAGGAGAAAAAGTAGACTATGTCATCAGAAAAAATGATGAACCTATACTGATCATTGAATGCAAGCATTGGAAGGAAAACGCGGATGCACACAATTCCCAGCTTCACCGGTATTATCATGTTTCAAAATCAAGGTTTGGTGTCCTTACCAATGGTATCGTCTACAACTTTTATACTGATCTGGAGAAACCTAATATAATGGATGAGAAACCTTTCTTTACCATAGATATTGAAGATCTGAAGGACAGTTCGATTAAAATTCTCGAAAATTTCACTAAAAAAGATTATAATCTTGAAAGCATTCTGGACTCAGCAGAAGCATTGAAGTATATAAAGGCGATAAGAAAAGAGTTTGAAAAGGAAATTGAAAATCCTTCAGACGAAATCGTTAAACTTTTAGTGAGCAGGTTTTTTGAAAAGCCTATAACCGCCAATAGGATGATCTCCTTTAAAGAGTATACCAAAAAAGCGCTTACAACCTCCATCAACGAGTCTATTAGCTTCAGGCTTAAGTCTGCGTTAAATATGAACGAGCAGATCGGAAAACAAGATGAAAATGTAAAGCCTTCCCTGCCGATTGATGAAAACAACGATTCCAAAATTATCACCACAGAAGAGGAAATGGAGGCATTTCAGATCGTAAAGGCCATTCTGAGGGAAAAAGTTCCTTCTTCACGTATTGCTCATCGGGATACCTTATCTTATTTCGGGGTACTATTGGATGACAATAACAGAAAGCCCATCTGCAGACTACATTTCAATACTTCCAATAAATATCTGGAAACTTTTCATAATGGCAAAGAAGCGGGAGAAAAGATCTTATTAAATAGTCTTGATGAGATTTACAATTATCGGAACGAGCTCCATAAAACATTAGAAAACTATAATTAAAGCCATGAAAGCATTCATCTCCGTATTCATTATTTACTTTAGTTTTTTCACTTCCGGCTCTTTTTCTCCAAAACCGGAAAAGAGCTTCCATCATGGCGGAAGGTGTACCGGATCTGCATATTGTACCGCATGTTCCAACTGTTCGGGTTGTGGACATTGCGCCGGTGGCGGCGGGACCTGTGGGGTTTGCAAAAACGGATACGCAGGGAAAAGCACATCCGGATATTCTTCTAAAAAAGGCAGGTTTAAAAGTAAAAAAAATACAGCAGCCAAAGCTCCTTCAGTGTTTGTTAATGAAATAAACATCAACTCTCCCAAAAAATATATCACAGATATTGCCTCAACAAAAGTCTATGAAAAACCTTCGTTGAAATCTAAGGTCATTGCAACGGTTCCAAAGAAAACCAAACTGATCTATCTTTCAAAACAAAGCCTCTGGTATAAAGTACAGATCAAAAAGACCGGAAAAACCGAAAAGACCGGATACGTTTACTATAAAGACATACTAAAAACAAAATAACATGAACTTAAAGAAATTTTTAAACGAAGAGCAGGATCCCAAAGCTGTTGAAAAGCTTTTAGGAAAAATCAGCAGCCTCCTCACTTCTCAGGAATCTGTAGAATATATTGCTGTTCAGAAAAAGCCTGCCCTTAACATTTCTCCAGACTGTATAGCTCTTACCAACAGAAGGATTATTTTTTGCAGGCCTAAAAACTTCGGCCTGTCAATGGATTTTCAGGATTACAGCTGGGTAGATATTGCAGATTGCCATATCAAAGAGAGAATCATGGGATCTACATTTATAATGAAGACGGTAAAAAACTTTATCAATAAGATGGATTACCTTCCAAAAATCCAGGCAAGAAAGCTGTATCAATATGCTCAGGAAATGGAAGAAAAAATGAGAAGCGTAAGAAGGGAAAAAGACCTGGAAGCCAGAAGAGCCTCTGCCGGCGGAGTCACTGTGAATAATGCCACCCCGATCATTGCGCAACCTCAACCGTTTCAGCATCAGAAGCCCCTGTTTATAGAAAATGAAGATCCTTTTTCCCTTTTGCAAAAACTAAAGGGCCTAATGGAAAGCGGAATCATCTCCCCGGAAGAATTTGAAGAAAAAAAGAATGAAATTTTATCAAGAGTTTAAATTATGAAATCAAAATTTACAACCGCTATGCTCGCTCTTTTTTTAGGAGGATTGGGTATTCACAGATTTTATTTGGGACAAAATATCACAGGGATATTTTATCTGCTGTTTTGCTGGACCCTTATTCCCTCACTGATCGCGCTGATTGATTTCTTTATCTTCATTTTTATGTCTGAAGACAGCTTTAACTACAAATATAATCTCCGATCAGGATTTTAAAAACGAAAAAATGAAACCTTTACTCACCTTCTGTGCAATAAGCTGTTTCATTGGTATTTTCAGGCTTCCTATAGAATATTATACTTTTTTGAGAATTCTTGTCTCCATTGGAGCTTTATCTGTTATTTATAACTTTTTAAGCTTCGGGCAATATTACTTCAGTATAATTTTTCTGGCTATTCTCATCATTTTCAATCCGGTCTTTCCCATCTACTTATATCAAAAAAGTCTATGGATCCCTATTGATACCATAACGGGGATTTTATTTCTGCTTATCGCTTTTGCCGATAAAGCGGAACAAAAAAAGGAAGAAAATACAGACGAAGACCCTGAACGCCAAACTCCTTTTATAGCACACAAACGGGACATTATCATTAATCCTAAAAAACCGAAACAAGACTAATAACCATGGAAAACATACAAATTACGGAAAATCTAAAAGCTCACTTTTTAAGGCTCTATCAAATGGCGATCTGCGATGATGATTTTAGTGCATTAGAGCTGAAAATGCTTTATAAGTGCGCGGAGGAAAAAGGTATTTCTTCTAAAAGTATAGATGAGCTTCTTCTGAATCCGATCAACTTAAGATCATTGGTTCCCCAAACTATTGAAGAAAAGGTAGATTATCTGTACGACCTTACGGTGATGATCTGGGCAGACGGAATCGTTTCTCCCAACGAGTACTCAACAATGGAAAAGTATGTCCTGATGTTTGGTTTTCTGGAAGAAAATGCGAAAGCTATTGTTGATTACCTCCTCGAAGCTGTAAAACTGGGAAAAAGCAAAACAGATATTTTATATGAACTAAAAAACTAAACTGACCATGGATACTACCAGTATAAAAAACTTATTCAAATTAAAATCTGTTCCTATGGAGCCGAAGCAGGAACAGCTTCCAAAAATAAAAGAAAACCCAGATGGCGAATCTGCGGAGGAAAGCAGGAAGAGGACTTATCATGGAGCCGGATACAGCGACAGCTCCAGGAATAACGGGAATCATGCAACATTAATGATCTGCCTTGATTCCGTGTACTCCAAGTTCCAGAATGAAGAAAAAGAGCTCGTGGAAAAACAGCAGAAACTAAAGGAGTCTTATATAAACGAGCAGAAAAACAGAGAAACGGAAATCAAGGCATTAACGGTGTCATTGGAAAACAAGGAAGACTTATTAAAAAATAAAAATGAAGAAATTGAAACCATTCAAAAAAAGAACGAAGCTTTAAAGGCTGAAATCAATGACCTTCCCAGAAACCCCGAAAAATACAATGTGAAAGCCACACGAGGAGCTTCAGCGAAATTTTGGATCGGATTGGTCCTTTTAATCCCTATCAGCCTGTATTTGTTCACGTTTTATATTTCTACATCCTATTCCGCTTTCTTTAGGAACTTTGACCCGAACAGTACGATCATTCAAAATGTCTTAGACGCTCAGGCTCTTAATAAGGCCTGGAATGAAGGGCCTTTGGAAGGAGCTTTTGTAACACTGATCCCTTTCGTCTTTTTAGGCCTGGGTTTTTTAATCCATATGTTCGGGGAAAACAAGAACTGGATAAACTATATAAAGTTAGGACTGCTGTTTATTGTTACTTTTGTTTTTGACGCCATTTTAGCTTATGAAATTGAATCTAAGCTATATGAATTAAACAAGACCTTCAACAGCCCTCCCTTTGATCTTTACATTGCTTTTACCAAGAATCAGTTTTGGGGGATCATTTTTGCCGGCTTTATTGTTTACATTATCTGGGGATTAGTGTTTGATTTTGTCATGAAAGAGCACCGGGAAAAAGACAAGATCAGGAACGAACAGGAAATCAGGCAAAGAACCATACTTTTTAACCTGGAAAAGATCCAGGCCATAAGGAAAGAAATCGAAGAAATTAAGAACCTCGCCGGAAATATTAAGGAAAACATCATTAAAGCAAGAGGAAGAATTGAAGAGTTACAAAATATCATCGACGGAGTCATTATTCCAACAAAAGATTATAAGCTCTATGCTTCTGAATACGTCCAGGGATGGATCACCTTTATCGGTGAGAAAATAGCCGTTTCCAAATCTGAGAAACAATCCATGATCGACAGCTGTATTGAGACCTACCATAAAAACCTGGAAACTGTAGGAGCAAATGCTGACAGCCAGAACTCTGTTTACCTATCCGTTTTATAAATTACATTCTATGAAAAAAATATTGTTTTTACTGATGGCTATTTCATTCGTTTCCTGCCATAAAGATCCTCCTGGAAATCCTGGAAATGAAAAAAAAGACCCGGTCCCCGTTTCCAATAATTTAAATGTAAGTATTCTGATCGATCTGTCCGACCGGATTGATCCGCAAATGAATCCCAATGCGACAATGGAATATTTCCAGAGAGACCTTGAATATATTAAGGCTATTGATAAAGGGTTTCTGGATCACATCAAAAGTAAAAAGGTCATTCAGCTTAATGATCAGATGCAGATCTTCTTTAACCCGGAGCCATCTGACCCTAAAATGAATCACCTGACCAAAGAACTGAAGGTTTCCTTCGATAAGAATACATCCAAAGAGAATATTGACCGGGTTGAAAAGAAATATTCAACCCTGCCAGCCGATATTTACCGGTCTGCCATTAATGACGGAAGGTATGTAGGTTCCGATATCTGGGAATTCTTTAAAAATAAAGTGAAGGATTATTGTATAAAAGACGATCACAGAAATATTCTTTTTATTCTCACCGACGGATACATGTATCATGAAAACACGAAATTTGCAGAAGGAAAAAAAACATCATACCTGACTTCAAAACTGATAAGGTCAAACCATCTGATCACTTCAGATTTTAAAGCCATTATTGAAAAAAGTCAATATGGTTTTGTAAATGCCAATGACCACCTTGAAGATCTTGAGGTCATCGTTTTAGGGATCAACCCTGAAGAAGGAAATCCTTTTGAAGAAAGTGTCATCAAAGAATATTGGGAAAACTGGTTCAAAGAAATGAAAATAAAAAAATATCAAATCCGGTCAGCAGATCTGCCTTCCAACCTGGAACCGATCATTCTAAAAGCCATTTCAAATAAAAACTAATCATTCCATATTAACTGTCAACAAAAAAGCGAAGATCCGGATATCTTCGCTTTTTATTTTCTTAACATTTCCGTATGCGGAATCCCATCTTCCAGATATTTCTTTCCGGTATCTTCAAAGCCAAATTCACCATAAAATTTCAGCAGATAATCCTGGGCGGAGATCCTGATCCCTGAAGTTCGGAAGCGGTTTTCTATCGTTTCAACAGCATATCTGATCAACTGTTTCCCCAGCCTTTTACCCCTTGCCTGATCCGTTGTCAGAACCCTGCCGATTGACGGTTCATTGTATTTAATACCTTTATTGAAGATACGGCAATAAGCCAAAATATTCTGATCCTGCTCTGCCCAGATATGAACCGCTTTACGATCATAGCCATCCAGGTCAGGATAGGGACAGTTCTGCTCTACGACAAAAACATCAATACGGGCTTTTAAAACAGCATATAATTCCGGAACAGTAAATTCACCGAAGGTTTTGATTTTCCAGATTATGTTATTCATCGAAGCTTACATTGTTAAGCGTTAAAAACTCATTTGTTTTCTCAATAAAGTTCAGGATTTCTTCGCATCCCTCCTTTTTTTCGGCAGATGTTATATACAATTCAGGAAGATCTTCCCATGTTTTGTGCAGCTCCCTTTTATAATCCTCCACATTTTTAATGACAGCATTGGGCTTCAGCTTATCCGCCTTTGTAAAAACAATGGAAAACGGCACTCCGCTTTCGCCACACCATTGGATGAATTCCAGATCAATCTTCTGAGGATTATGCCTTACATCCACCAGGACAAAAAGATTTACCAGATTTCTCCTGTTCAGAATATAGTTTGTGATCAGCTTTTCAAAATCTTTCCTCTGTACTTTTGAAACTTTTGCATAGCCATATCCCGGCAAGTCGGTAAGGTACCAGCTCTCATTTACCAAAAAATGATTGATAAGCTGGGTCTTCCCGGGGGTCTGGGAGGTTTTGGCCAGATCTTTTCTGTTCATCATGGCATTGATCAATGATGATTTTCCTACATTGGATCTCCCGATAAACGCATATTCAGGAATTTTGGGCTCAGGACAATCCTGCCATTTTCCGCTGCTTTTGACAAAATCAGCTGTTTTAATAACCATTTTTGAATATTTTAGAAAAACAAACCATTAAGAAAGTCTTAATGGTCCGGTATTTTTATTTTAAACTTTATCTTTAAGCCAGCTGTACAGGATTTCATTAAATTCATCCGGCTTTTCCATCATTGCTGCATGACCACATTTATCAATCCAGAACAGATCTGAATTCGGGATAAACTTATGCATATCCTCCGCGACCTCCGGGGGGGTCACATTATCCTGCTTTCCCCAGATAATACATGTAGGACAAGTGATCTTAGGAAGATCGTTCAGCATATTGTGTTTGATAGCACTTCTTGCAAGCATAACGGTTTTGATCCCCTTCATCCTGTCATTCACCACATTGAAGACCTCATCTACCAGATCCTCGGTAGCCACAGAAGGATCGTAGAAAACCTCTTCCGTTTTTTTCCGGATATAAGAACGGTCATTTTTTCTTGGAAAGCTATCCCCGAAAGTTCTTTCATATAGCCCCGAGCTCCCGGTCAGTACAAGATTTTTTACCAGGTCCGGCCTTGCCAGTGTTAATATCAGGCCTATATGGCCTCCCATAGAATTTCCAACAATAGTTACAGGTTCTGAGATATGCGTATCTATAAACCTGATAATATATTTTGCAAGAGTAGTAAGATTCGTATTGAGTACTGGCAAATCGTAGATAGGTAACTGAGGAACATATACTTTAAATCCTCTGCTTGAAAAAAAATCTACCATTTTATCAAAATTACTCAATCCACCCATCAGACCGTGCAAAAGCACCAATGGATGTCCCTCTCCCGCCTCTACAAAGGTATATTTCTTTTCTTTTTTTGTACTAAATATCATAAAACGCCTTAATAAAGCCTTGCAAAAATACAAATTAAACCTCAAAAATATTTTGATATGCCTAATTTAAAATAAAAATAATATAATAATCCGGTTTTTCCTGTTTTTTTTCAAAAGCTCTTATTATGGCTTAAATAACGTAGTTCCCAAAACGCAAAAGATCAACCACTTATGGCACAGGCATTCAATCTTTAATAAAACTTATTAACATTAAGTCAAAAAGTGGGAAAAAGTGGGAAATTTTGGAAATATTTATATAAATTTGTCCCAAATGAAGAATTTCATCGGAACATATGAGTGTAAAATTGACGACAAAGGTCGCTTAAAAGTGCCTTCATCTCTGATCAAACAGATGGAGAACTTTGAGGATAAGGCATTTGTGGTTAAACGCTCCGTGTTCCAGCCTTGTCTTGAAGTTTACCCGATGAATGCCTGGGATAAGCTAATGGGCAAAATTAATAAACTAAACAGATTCATTAAAAAGAATGCTGATTTCATAAGAATGTTTACGGCAGGAGTAAAAACAGTAGAACTGGATAATGCAGGAAGATTACAGATATCAAAAGACCTTACTCATTTCGCAAATCTTCAGAAGGATATTGTGATTACAAGTGCGGGAGAATTATTTGAGATCTGGGATAAGGAAGCCTATGAAAAGGTTATTTCTACCAATGAAGCCGATTTCGCAAGCCTTGCCGAAGATGTGATGGGCACTTTCGATGAAGAATAATACGCTGTTAAAGAAGCGAAAAAAACACAACTAAGCATGTATCATAATCCCGTTTTGTTGAAGCAAAGTGTTGATGATTTGGTGACGAATCCTGATGGAACTTATGTAGACTGTACTTTCGGAGGAGGAGGTCATTCAAGGGAAATATTGAACAGGCTTTCTGAAAAAGGAAGACTCTTCAGCTTTGATCAGGATCTGGATGCCCTTAAAAATACTATTGATGATCCGAGATTTACACTCATCAATCAGAATTTCAGATTCCTGGAAAACTCTCTGCTGATGTACGGCGTTTCCGAAACAGACGGAATACTGGCGGACTTAGGAGTATCTTCGCATCAGTTTGATGAGGCGGAAAGAGGATTTTCTACAAGGAGCAACGCACCATTGGATATGAGGATGAATGTGATGCAGAACCTTGATGCCAAAAGAGTCATCAATGAATATGAGGAAGAAGAGCTGGCAGACCTGTTTTATTACTATGGAGAATTAAGGGAGGCAAGAAAGCTGGCAAGGGAAATAGTTCATCACAGAAAAACGAAAAGCATAGAAACCACAGAGGACCTGAAGAAACTATTCAGCTATATTCCTCAGCATAAAGCAAATAAGTTCTATGCACAACTCTTTCAGGCGATAAGAATTGAAGTAAACCAGGAGCTTGAAGTTTTAAAAGAAATGCTCGTTCAGGCCTACAGAATCCTGAAGCCCGGCGGAAGGCTGGTGGTGATTTCCTATCATTCCCTGGAAGACCGCCTGGTAAAAAGATTTTTGAAGAACGGAATGTTTGAAGGAGAACCGGAAAGGGATATCTACGGGAATTATAAAAAGGCCTTTGAGCTGCTGAAAAGCAAGGCAGTCATCCCTGATGATAAGGAAGTAGAAGAAAATCCGAGAGCAAGAAGCGCCAAGATGAGAACAGGGATAAAGATGTAAAAAGCAGATTAAACCGTAAAACAACTGATAATAAAGCTTTGGCAAAAAAGACAACATATCGTCCACAGAAAAAACTCACTTTTATAGATATTATAAAAGGGAATTTTCTCAACCGCGATGAGATAAAGATGCACTACAAGTATTTTTTATTGTTGTTTGTGCTGATGATGGCCATGATCTACAGCAATCATCTTGTAAACAAGAAGATAAAGATCGTCAACGCCTTAAAAGAAGAAACGGAAGAATATAAATCAAGAAACGCTTATGCGCAAAGTAAGCTGATCAAAGTAAAAATGGAATCGGAACTGGGGAAAGAAGTTGCTCGGGATTCTTTAATGACTCTGGAAAACCATCCCCACAAACTATTAATAAAGCTGGATAGTACGGATGCAAAAGCAAAATGAATACGACAACAAACGTAAAAAAACGTTAAGATGGGGCTACCTCTTCGCAGTGGTAGCTTTGTGCGTGTTTGTCATGTTTTTGGCAAGAATCGTCATTCTTCAGAATACCAACGTTCAGGAGATCAAAGACGATTACATTAATAAAAACTACCGTGAGGCCACTTTAAAAGCTGCCCGCGGAAACTTATTCGCTTCTGACGGTTCAATATTGGCCACCACAGTAATGCGTTATGACATCTATCTGGATTTCAAGACCATTAAAGACACTGTGTATACGAACAATATCGGGGCTCTGACAGATTCTTTAAGTAAAATGTTCGGAAAGCCAAGAGCAGAGTTCAGAAAAAGGTTTGACGAGCAGAGAAAAAAGAAAAATCAATATTATTCCCTGGTTAAAGGACTTGATTTTGATGAATATGACAGGATCAGGAAGTTCCCGATCTTTAAAAAAGGCAAAAACAAAGGAGGCTTCATTGTAGACCGGAATTACAGAAGAGAGCTGGCAACCTCGGAAATAGGAGCCGGAACCATCGGGATAGACAATGGTGAATATAAATCCGGCCTCGAAGGCGCTTTTTCCAAGTATCTGACGGGAACTGACGGAAAAAGGCTGGAGCAAAGAATCAATTCATCCCAATGGAAACCTATTGATTACTGGAAGGTTCAGGAACCCATCGACGGCGAGGATGTCTATACCACCCTTGATCTCAGGATCCAGGACATAGCCCACTCTGCCCTTGAAAAACAGCTCATCAATTTCGAAGCAAAGCACGGAACCGTTATCGTAATGGAGGTGAATACCGGAAAAGTCCGTGCCCTGGTGAACCTTAGAAGAACGGAAGAGGGAGATTATGTAGACTCTTACAATTATGCTTTAAAAGACAATATCGAGCCCGGCTCCACATTCAAAACCATTTCCCTGCTGGCGGCAATGGATGACGGCTTTATCGATGAGAACACAACCGTAAATGTAGGTAACGGCGTATGGACATACGCCAAACAAAGGATCTCTGATGGTCACGGGGGTGGCACCTATGATATCAGCGATGTTCTGGCCAAATCAAGCAATGTGGGAACAGCAAAGCTGATCACAAAATATTATGCCGATAAACCCCAGATTTTTCTGGACCATCTGAGACGATGGAAACTGTTTGATAAAATGGACATTGAGCTTCCGGGAATTACAAAGCCCAAAATCGTAACTCCCGAAAATAAAAGGTGGAATGCCGCTACCCTGGCTTCCATTGCCTACGGATATTCATCCAATATCAACCTGCTGCAGCTGACAACCTTCTATAACGGCGTTGCCAATGGCGGCAAAATGCTTAAGCCTTTATTCATTGATAAAATCATGAAAGACGGGAAGGTAATCTACCAGGCAAAACCCGAGGTAATGGTAAATAAAATGGCTTCGGAAAAGGCAATAAAGATGATGACCCATGCATTAACCAAAGCCGTGGAAAAAGGAACGGCCAAAAGTATTTTTACCCCCAACCTGAAAATGGCTGGTAAAACAGGAACAGCCAGGTTTGAATACTGGCTTCCGGGACCTATGAAATACAGGGCCTCGTTTGCAGGCTTCTATCCGGCAGACAATCCAAAATATACCTGCTATGTGATGATCAGCGAGCCGAATACTGCAAAAGGATTCTACGGAGCAATCGTATCTGCACCTGTTTTTAAGGAAATTGCAGGAAAAACGTTCCTGAAAACACCACAGAACATTGAAAAAGAAATGCTTGTGGACAAAAAGGTAAACCTGAGTAAAATGGTTGATCCTAATGTGAAAATTGTGGTAAACAACAAACAGATGCCTAACGTTGTAGGACTGATCGGTAAAAACGTGATTCCGCAACTGGAAAATCTGGGCTACCGTGTTGATTACAAAGGAGTCGGCAGAATTAAAGAACAATTCCCTCTTGAGGGTACAACCATCAGTAAGAACCAGAGGATCTATCTATCCCTGCAAAATTGATTGGATCAGAATCAGCCTGAACAGGATGGCTTAATAAGAATAGGACGGCTTATTGAAAATAATGGAATTGGGAATCTAAAACCCCAGCAATATAAAATGATAATAGCAGAATTATTAAACAGGGTGCCAGTTTTGGAAGTCCACGGTGATCAGAACCGTGAGGTCTCCGAATTGGTATTCGACAGCAGAAAAGTTACGGAGAATGCTCTTTACATTGCAATAAAAGGAACCGTTGCAGACGGGCACTCATTTATTGCTTCTTCTGTTGCCAAAGGAGCCAGGGCAGTTGTTTGCGAAGAACTTCCCCAAACCCTGGATGATAATGTCACCTATATCAGAGTAAAGGACTCATCTAAAGCCTTAGGATATCTGGCTTCCAATTTTTACGGAAATCCTTCCCGGCAGTTAAAACTGGTAGGAGTTACCGGAACCAACGGGAAAACATCAGTTTCAACCTTATTATTCGATGTATTCAAAAACCTGGGTTATGATTCTGCCTTGCTATCAACCGTGGAGATCAGGATCGGGAGCAAAACCATCCCGGCAACCCATACAACCCCGGATGTCATTACCATCAATAAGATCCTGGCCCAGGCTGTAGATGAAGGATGCGAATTTGCCTTTATGGAAGTAAGCTCCCACGGCATTGCTCAAAACAGGATCGAAGGTCTTCACTTTAAAGTGGCAGGGTTTACCAATATTACCCATGATCATCTGGACTATCATAAAACTTTTGATGAATATCTGAAAACCAAAAAAAGGTTTTTTGACGAGCTTGAAGATTCTGCCGTTGCCATTACCAATATGGATGACAAAAACGGTTCGGTAATGCTTCAGAATACGAAGGCCAAAAGAAAATCTTATGCTTTGAAGACCATGGCGGATTACCATGGAAGGCTTCTCGAAGTTGATTTCAACGGGATGTTATTGAATTTCAACGGAAAGGAATTCTGGACGGCACTTACGGGAAAATTCAATGCCTACAACCTGCTGCTCGTCTTTGGAATAGCTTCCGAACTGGGATTTGAACAGGACGAGATCCTTCAGGCTATAAGCAGGTTAAAAAGAGTTTCCGGAAGATTCGAGACCTTTAAATCAGATGGAGGAATATTCTTCATTGTAGATTATGCACATACGCCGGACGCGCTGGAAAACATCCTGGACAGCATCAATGACATCAGAACAAAAAATGAAAGGCTGATCACGGTTTTCGGATGCGGAGGAGACAGGGATCACTCGAAAAGACCAGAAATGGGGAATATCGCCACAAAAAAATCAACCCTGGCCATTATTACCTCAGACAACCCGAGAACAGAAGACCCGGCACAAATCATAAAAGAAATTGAAGCAGGCGTTGAACCACAGAACTTCAGCAAATATACTTCAATTCCGGACAGAAAAGAAGCCATAAAAATGGCCATAAAGTTTGCAGAACCGAAAGATATTGTTCTGGTAGCCGGAAAGGGCCACGAGACTTATCAGGAGATCAATGGTGTAAAGCATCATTTTGATGATAAAGAAGTAATTAATGAGCTTTGGAAATTGATGGGGAAATAACCCTTTAAAAAAAGAAAACATATGCTATATTATCTATACGAATATCTTACAAGTCAGGGGATTCACATCCCGGGGCTGGGAATGTTGAAATATATCTCTTTCCGCGCCGGAATGTCCGTTCTGCTGTCTTTAACCATAGCTCTTGTTTACGGAAAAAGAATCATTAATTTCCTGAGAGCAAGGCAGATGGGTGAACTCGTCCGCGATCTTGGGCTGGCCGGCCAGAAACAAAAAGAAGGCACCCCTACCATGGGAGGCCTCATCATCATTCTGGCAACCATTATCCCTGTTTTGTTGTTTACGAGGATCACCAATGTTTATATCGTCCTTCTGCTTGTTTCCGTACTTTGGATGGGCGCGATCGGGTTTCTGGATGATTACCTGAAAAAAATAAAGAAAAATAAAGACGGCTTAAGCGGGAAGTTCAAGATTGTAGGGCAGGTCGGTTTAGGACTGATTGTTGGGATCACCATGTATTTCCATCCGGATATAACCGTTAAAAGAAAATATGCAGATGCCAAGGTAGTCAACAGGAACAATGTAGAACAGAATTTTATGCCGACGGAAAAAATTACGGTTTCCACAGTTCCTTTTGCCAAAAACAACGAATTCGATTATAGTGGTATTTTATTCTGGATGAATGATAAAGAAGCTCATGAATGGGCATGGATCGTCTTTATCCCGATAGTAATCTTTATTGTAACGGCTGTTTCAAACGGTGCCAACATTACGGACGGCATCGATGGCCTTGCCGCAGGAACAAGCGCAGTGATTCTGCTTACGCTTGCCTTCTTTGCTTATATTTCGGGGAATATCATTTTTGCAGATTACCTCAACATAATGTTCCTTCCGAACATGGGAGAAACCACCATTTTCGCAGTCGCTATGGTAGGGGCTGTGATCGGCTTCTTTTGGTATAATACCTATCCCGCCCAGGTTTTTATGGGAGATACGGGAAGTTTGATGCTTGGGGGAGTAATTGCCGTTCTTGCGATTATTCTTAGAAAGGAGCTTATGATTCCTGTCCTATGCGGAATTTTCCTGATCGAGAACATCTCGGTAATGCTTCAGGTGGCGGTTTTCAAATACAGAAAGAAAAAATACGGGCTGGAATATGCCCAGAACAATAGATTATTCAGAATGTCCCCTTTACATCATCACTATCAGAAGGGAGGCTTTCATGAAAGTAAAATCGTGAACAGAATGATCATTATTGGTGTCATGCTGGCCATTATATGTTTAATAACACTGAAAATGAGATAAATAAAAAGTATTGATGTATAAGCTCAAACCATATACATTTTTACATTTTGAAAAAAATTTAATATGAAAATAGTTGTTTTAGGAGGAGGAGAAAGCGGTTGCGGTGCTGCTTATCTGGCTAAGAAGCAGGGTATGGAAGTTTTTCTTTCAGACAAGGGAGCCATTAAAGATAACTATAAGCAGTTCCTGATTGATCATGACATTGAGTTTGAAGAAGAAAATCACAATGAAGGAAGAATCCTGGATGCGGATTGGATCGTAAAAAGCCCGGGAATTCCGAAAAAAGCCGATATAATCCAAAAGATCCATGAAAAAAGGATAAGGCTTTCTTCCGAAATTGAATTTGCTTCCGAATTTACCGATGCCAAAATCATAGCCATAACAGGAAGTAACGGAAAAACAACCACCACATCCCTGATCTATTACATTCTGAAGAATGACGGTTTAAACGTAGGTTTAGGGGGAAACATCGGATACAGCTTCGCCAAGCAGGTGGCCGATGAAAATCATGAATATTATGTCCTGGAGGTGAGCTCCTTTCAGCTGGATGATATTCAGAACTTCAGGCCTTATATCTCTTTATTGCTGAATTTGTCACAGGACCATCTGGATCAGTACAACTACAACTATGAGGAATATGCCCTGGCCAAGTTCAGAATCACTGAAAACCAGGAAAATGATAACTTTTTCATCTACAATAAAGACGATGAAATGAGTAAAAACCTGCTGGAAAAATTAGAGATTAAAGCGAAAATGATCCCTTTTTCCACAAAGGAAAAGATGCCTGAAGGAGGTTTTATAGACGATGATAAAATCGTGGTGAAGCTAAAGGATGAATTCTCAATGAAAATTGAAGAACTGTCGTTGTTAGGAAACCATAATGTGGCCAACAGCCTGGCAGCCTCGATTGCAGGTAAGATCCTGGAGATCAACAACGAAAGTATCAGAAATTCACTAATGACCTTTCAGGCGGTTGAGCACAGGCTGGAATTTGTAACTGAAATCGATGGTGTAAAATACATCAATGACAGTAAGGCTACCAATGTAAACGCCACCTATTATGCTCTTGAAAGCATGAAAACCCCGACAGTATGGATCGTGGGAGGTCAGGATAAAGGAAATGATTACTCGGAAATCGAGGAGCTGGTTAAAAGAAAAGTAAAAGCGATCGTCTGTTTAGGGGTTGATAATCAGAAAATTATAAACTTCTTTAAAGATAAAAAAGAGTTTATATATGACACCTCCAATATGGAAGAAGCGGTAAGGATCTCAAAATCAGTTGCCAAAAAGGGAGATACCGTCTTATTGTCTCCGTGCTGCGCAAGCTTTGATTTATTCAAGAACTATGAGGACAGAGGACGCCAGTTTAAGGAACAGGTTTTAAAAAATAAGTAAAATAACGTGGTAGGCACACACCGCATATTTTACAAGAATACAATGCTATGGACGAACAGAACACAGAAAGCAGATTTGAATTTCTAAAGGGCGATAAAGTGCTTTGGATGGTCATTCTTGTGATCTCCATTTTCTCTATTTTCCCTGTATACTCTGCAAGTTCAAATCTGGAATATATTGTTAATAACGGAACCACTACGGGTCACGTTATCAAACACATGTTCTTTGTGGTCTTAGGCTTGGGGATCATGAGGCTGGTCGGAACCGTAAAATATGAATATATCGGGAAGCTCAGCAGCATTTTGCTCGGTTTAATGATTGTCCTGCTGATTATTACCATGTTCACCGGACAAACCATTGACGGAGCCAGCGCTTCCAGATGGCTGAAAATCCCGGGAACCCCCATTTCATTCCAGCCATCCTCATTTGCCTTTTTAATGCTGATCATCTATCTGTGCAGGTATCTGACGAAAAAAATAACAAGAGAAAGGCTTCCGATTGAGAATATCATGTATATTTTCGGGCCTATCCTGCTGGTTTTTGTATTGGTGGCAAAAGATAATGGCTCAACGGCATTGATGATCCTGATGGTTTCTGTAATTGTCCTGATTATCGGACAGCTTCACTGGAAATATATTGCAGGATTTATATCCACCTCATTTGTAGCTATTGTCTTATTTCTGCTGATCGCATTAAATACCAATCTTATCGGCGGAAACCGTGTTCATACATGGATGAGCCGGATCGAGACATTTACTTCCAGTAAAGCAAAGACAGCAGATACTGACGATGAAAGCATAAAAGCGAAAAATTACCAGGTCATGCAGGCCAAGGCAGCTATCGTACATGGTGGAATCACAGGGATGGGGCCGGGAAAAAGCGCATTAAAACAAATGCTCCCGCAATCGGCCTCCGATTTTATCTTCGCCATCATTGTTGAAGAATACGGGCTGATAGGAGCTGTCTTTCTGATAAGTATGTACCTGATCATGATGATCAGGATCGTGATGATAGCCAGTAAAATGCCCGCGTTTTTCGGCTCTTTGCTTGTGCTGAGCCTGGGAGTAATGATCTTCATACAGCTTTCGGTAAATATTGCCGTAGCCGTGAACCTGATCCCGGTAACAGGACAGCCGCTCCCGCTGATAAGCTATGGAGGAACATCAATGCTGGTAACCTACCTTCAGCTGGGGATCATATTAAATGTAAGCTCAAGAATCCAGATCTATGATGAGGAAGGAATGGGCAAAAAACAAAGTATAGCGGAAATAAATGATATAGCATGACCTTCCGCCAAGGTCTGGACTTAAAAAAACAGAAAGAAATGAACAAAAGACTAAAAGTATTATTATCAGGTGGAGGCACGGGAGGACATATCTTTCCCGCCATTGCCATTGCAGACGAGATCAGAAAAAGGTTTCCCGATGCAGAGTTTTTGTTCATTGGGGCCAACGGCAAAATGGAAATGGAAAAGATTCCGCAGGCCGGTTATAAAATTGAAGGGATCGATATCTCCGGTATCGACCGGGGGAACCTTTTATCCAACCTGGGGCTGCCTTTTAAAATTTTAAAAAGTCTGTCCAGATCCAAAAAGATCATTAAAGATTTTGCTCCGGATCTGGCTATCGGCACTGGTGGTTTTGCCAGCGGGCCCGCTCTCTATGAAGCCAGCCGGTTAGGCATCCCGATCTTCATTCAGGAACAGAATGCACATGCGGGGGTAACCAATAAGATCTTAAGCAGGAAAGCCAAAGCTGTTTTTACAGCTTATCCTGAAGTAGAAGGCTTTCCAAATGATAAAATAAAATTCCTGGGTAATCCCATCCGTGAAAATATAGTGTCAGGAATGCAGCCAACCGCCCAGGCCAAAGAGAAAATGGGATTAAATAAAGATAAGCTCACCATTCTCTCAGTAGGTGGCTCTTTAGGATCAAGAACACTGAACAATGCGTGGAAAGATCATTTAAATGATATTATCAGTAAAGACCTTCAGCTTATCTGGCAAACAGGAAAGCTGGATTATAAAGATATAAAAGAAGGAACCGCATCTGCGGACAGCAGCAATATTCAGATCCTGGAATTTATTAAGGATATGGAAACTGCTTATTCTGCAGCGGATATCATTGTTTCCAGGGCGGGAGCTATCGCTATTTCAGAACTGGCTGTGGCCAAAAAGCCGGCTTTGCTGGTGCCCTTCCCTTTTGCAGCGGAAGATCATCAGACTAAAAACGCAATGAACCTGGTACAAAAAAATGCAGCCAGGATGGTGAAGGACTCTGAAATGAAAGAAAAATTCTGGAAAACACTACAGGAAATATGTGAGAATGAAGGTTTAAGAAAAGAGATGGCCGAAAACCTGACCTATTTTGCCAAACCGGATGCCGCTAGAGAAATTGTAGACGAAATTGTAAAAAACATAAATATAGCCTGATATGAAAACCAAATTACTCACCACCCTGCTGATTTGCTTTTTTGTAAATCTGTTCACAGCCCAGACGCTGGTGAAACCCGCTGACATTAAAATGTCATCCATAGCAGAGTTTTTGAAGGGCAAAGGCTACACCATTTTAGAGCAGAAAGACACCTTTATCAAAATAGAGAACAAGAATAAGGCGGTACTGTTCATGGATATTGACGAAGGAAAGAAATACATCAATCTGAATGAGAATATCCTCGTAAAAAAAGATGCTGCCAAGGAAAAGATCGATCATCTTCTCCTTGATATCAATAACCTGGCCATGATAAAGGCAGATTACCTGCCCAGCCAGAACTCCGTAGGCTTCCAGTATTTTTTCTGGATTACCAACGGATTTACCTATGAAACACTGGAAGATGCCATAATAGAATTCTTCTTATACCAGGGAGACGCGTACGGACTGGATAAAGACAAGATTTTCGATTATCAATAATATTTATACAGAGAATGAAATTATTAGAAACATATCAGACTTTTTACTTTGTGGGGATCGGAGGCATCGGGATGAGTGCTTTGGCACGTTATTTCAATGCTTCAGGTAAAAAAGTTTCGGGTTATGATAAAACCAATACAAAACTTACTCAGGAACTGATGAAGGAAGGGATTGATATTGTTTTCGAGGATCTCATTGATGAAAGGATAACTTCTCTTCAGAAGGAAAAAACACTGGTGATTTATACCCCTGCCATTAAAACATTGGGAATATTGGATTATTTCAACCAGAATCATTTTGAGGTTTTAAAACGGGCCAAGGTTTTAGGCCTGATCACGGAAAACACGGAATGCATTGCCATTGCCGGAACCCATGGTAAAACCACCACTTCTACCCTTGTATCCCATCTGTGCAAAGAAGCGGACCTGCCTTTTTCATGCTTCCTGGGTGGTATTGCTGAAAACTTCAGGTCAAACTTCCTGTATAACGGCTCAAAATATTCAGTGGTAGAAGCGGATGAATATGACCGTAGCTTCCTTAACCTTTCCCCCGACTGGGCGGTAGTAACCTCTACAGACGCTGATCATCTGGACATCTATGGGGATAAAAACCATATTGAGGAAGGTTTCCGGCAGTTTGCCGCTCTCGTTCCGGCTGATAAACAACTATTTGTAAGAAAAGGGATCGAAATCGGCAGAGATCATCAGACCTATGCCGTCAATGAAAAAGCTGATTATTATTCTGACAATCTCAGAATGGATCATGATAAAATTTATTTTGATTTTCACACGCCCACGGAAACGGTCAGGGATTTTGTCTGGGAAATACCGGGCATTCACAATGTGGAAAATGCAACGGCAGCACTGGCCATCCTTTATAATTTAGGTGTGGATTTCAGCACTTTAAAAGAAGCCCTTGCCGGTTTCAAAGGCATCAAAAGAAGGTACACCAAGCATATCTATAAAAACGGTAAAATTTATATTGATGACTATGCCCACCATCCTACGGAAATCAATGCTGTGATGGGATCAATAAGAACATTTTACCCCGGAAAGAAACTACTGGTGGTCTTCCAGCCCCATCTCTTCAGCAGAACAAGGGACTTTGCAGACGGTTTTGCAGAAAGCCTGGGTAATGCCGATGAGCTCATTTTGCTGGATATTTATCCGGCCAGGGAGCTTCAGGAAAACTTTGAAGGCATCACTTCAGAATGGCTGCTGGAAAAGGTGAATTTGTCCCGTAAGGAAGTATCAGCATTGTCCGGTGCTTTTGAAAAGATAAAGCAGAAAGATTTTGACATTCTTCTCACTGTAGGCGCAGGAAATATAGACACCCTGTATGACCCTCTTACGGAATGGTTAAGCTCTGATCCGGCAAAAGCATAGTAAGTGCATAATATATATATATTGAATGAATAAAATAACATAAGTACACTGTACTTTTTATTGTACAGAAAAATATGAAAAATAAATACAGAATATTAAAAATTGCTATCACAGTAATCATCCTTGGATTCCTGCTGAGCTTCTCATTGAAGAGATTCAGCAACCAGAAGATTACGGATAATAAAATTTCTGTAAAAATGAATGAAAAAACTCCGGTTTATTTCATCGATGAAAAAGATATTAAGGAAATAGTAAAAAAAGAAAACCCTTCGGGAAAAGTGGGAGATCTCAATATCCCTGCCCTGGAAAAAAAGATCAATGCACTCCCTGCCGTTGACAGTGCCAATGTTTATCTCAACCTGAACGGAAAACTTAACCTGGATATCAGACAAAGGGTTCCTGTTTTCAGATTAAACTACAATGGAAAGGATGTCTATGTGGATGAAAAGGGAATTGAGTTCCCTATTTCCAGAACCTACTCACATCCGTGCATGCTGGTAACGGGAAATGTAAAACCGGAAGAATACCGAAAACTGGCTGATCTTATTGAAAAAATCAACAAGGATGATTTTTGCAGGAAATATTTCATCGGGATATCGAAAGACAAAGGTGATTATAACCTTCTTACCAGTGAAGGAAACTATAAAGTGGAAATCGGTGACCTGGATAATATAGACTTTAAGGTAAAAGGATTCAAAACATTTGTGGAAAAATATCTCGTTTACCAGGACCCGCAAAAATACAGTATGGTCTCTGTAAAGTATCAGAACCAGATAGTGACCACCCTGAATCCTTATTTTAAAGAAAATGACAGCATCCTAAAAGCAGGTCATAAAGAGCTGGAGAAGGCCCCGGCTATGGTATCCGTCAGTAAAAATGAAGCAAGACCCAGAACGGCAGAGACCAAAAAGCCCGCTGCTCTGAAACCTAAGGAAAAGCCGGCCCCCAAAACATCAGCTTCCCGGAAAGAAGCACAAAAAGCGGAAAAGAAATCGGCGGCACCAAAGCCGAAAACAAAAGCAAAAGTAAAAATAGAATAAAAGGAAGGCCCAAAGAGATGACTGCAAACCAAGACGGGCCCGATTATAGATAGGGAATAAAATCAAATCGATATAAACAATGGAAAATCAAGAGTATTCAGTAGGTCTGGACATAGGGACAACAAAGATTGTCGCTATTGTTGGAAGGAGGAATGCACACGGGAAAATAGAAGTTCTCGGTGTTGGGAAGGCTAAGAGTCTTGGTGTTCATAAAGGTATTGTGAATAATATCTCACAGACCATTAATTCAATCAAGGCTGCTGTGTCTGAAGCACAGTCGAGTGCGGGAGTGCCGATCCGTAAAGTTACGGTAGGAATTGCAGGAAAGCATATCCGCTCTCTGCAGCACTCCGATTATATTATGCGTGAACACCCGGATAAGTTTATCACAGATGATGACATCGAAGCATTGAAGGATCAGGTAAAAAAGCTGGTCATGCTTCCCGGGGAAGAAATTATCCATGTACTTCCTCAGGAATATAAAGTGGATTCCGAAGGCGAGATCCAGGAGCCTATAGGTATGCACGGAAAACGTCTGGAAGCCAATTTCCACGTAGTAGTAGGGCAGATGGGCAGCATCAGGAATATTGCCAGATGCGTAAGAGAAGCAGGCCTGGAAATGGAAGCCCTTACCCTGGAACCTTTGGCCTCTTCGGAATCGGTACTTACAAAAGAGGAAAAAGAAGCCGGGGTAGCGATCGTAGATATCGGCGGCGGTACTACGGATATCGCTATTTTTAAAGATAATATCATCCGCCATACCTGTGTAATCCCTTATGGTGGCGGGATCATTACGGAAGATATTAAAGAAGGCTGTTCGATTATCGAAAAACATGCGGAGCAACTGAAAGTAAAATTCGGGTCTGCGGTTCCTGAGCTTGAAAAAGACAGCACCTATGTTACCATACCCGGACTTCATGGAAGACCGGATAAGGAAATTTCCCTGAAAACACTGGCCCAGATCATCAATGCCAGGGTGGAAGAAATTCTTGAAATGGTCAATACCGAGCTAAAAGCCTATGGTGCCTTTGAACAAAAGAAAAAACTGATTGCAGGAATAGTACTCACGGGCGGTGGATCTAACCTGAAACACCTGCGTCAGCTTGCCAATTATACTACAGGATTTGACAGCAGGATAGGTTTTGCCAATGAATATATCGCCAATGACAAGAACCAATACCTGAAAGGCCCTGAATTTGCAACATCTATCGGGTTACTAATGGAAAGCCTGAAAATCAGGGATAAGAAACAGAATACCGTGACCGAGGAGCCTGTTCAGGAAAAACCTCAGCAGGAAACGGCACCGGTATCCGCTGAAACGCCTCGGCAGACCCAGCAGGCAGCACCGGCCCCGGAGCAGCAGCAAGCAGGAAGCGAACAGCAGGAAAACAAAAAAGCGAAACTGACCTTTGGCCAGTCGCTTATGGAAAAAGTAAAAAAATTCTTTGAAGAAGTAGAATAAAATTATAAATGATGAATGATAAACGATGAATACTTTCATCAGCTGTCAATAATCAATTGTGAATTATAAAAAATTATAATTATGGAAAATTTAGGGACACAGGGATTTTCATTTGATCTGCCAAAAGGAAATTCATCAATCATAAAAGTAATCGGTGTAGGCGGTGGTGGAAACAACGCACTGAAACACATGTACGAAAAAGGTATTCACGGTGTGGATTTCGTGATATGCAATACAGACGCCCAAACGCTGGACAACAATCCGGTTTCCAATAAAGTTCAGTTGGGGACTTCCATCACGGAAGGGCTTGGAGCAGGAGCCGATCCGGAAGTTGGAGAAAAAGCGGCTATAGAAAGCATCGAGGAAATCAAGGCGGCCATGGGGCAAAATACCAAAATGGTCTTTATCACTGCAGGAATGGGTGGTGGTACGGGTACCGGTGCTGCTCCTGTTATTGCTAAAGTGGCAAAAGATATGGGTATTCTGACCGTGGGTATCGTTACCGTTCCTTTCAGCTTTGAAGGAAAAAGAAGGCTTGAACAGGCCGAGAACGGGCTTGAAAAACTAAGAAGCAACGTTGATTCATTAATTGTGATCAATAACGATAAACTAAGACAGCAGTTCGGTAATCTTGGCTTTAAACAAGGGTTCTCAAAAGCCGATGAAGTTTTAACCAACGCAGCAAAAGGAATGGCAGAGGTTATTACAGGTTATTTCGATGTAAATATTGACTTCAGGGATGCCAAATCCGTGCTTCAGAATTCCGGAACAGCATTGATGTCCACGGGGGTAGCCTCTGGCGAAAACAAAGCGGAAGAAGCCGTTAAAAAAGCCCTGGATTCCCCATTACTGAATGATAATAAGATCACAGGGGCCAAAAACGTGCTGCTGCTGATCAGAAGCGGTGTGGAAGAAGTAACTATGGACGAGATCGGTGTGATCATGGATCATATCCAGAAAGAGGCCGGAAATACTGCCGATATCATTTTCGGGGTAGGTTCGGATGAAGAATTGGGAGATTCCGTAAGCGTTCTGGTTATCGCCACAGGCTTTTCAAATGACAACAAAAAATTTGCAGGCCCTACGGAAAAGATCAAAATAAGCCTGAATGATACTTTTGAAGCACCGAAAGAATCCCCGTTCAAAACCAGAGAAGAAAGAGGGGCTGTGGCTACAGATTCTTCCCATGATTTCGGAGGAAAAAATCTTTTCAGATTAGATGATGAAGACCAGGAAACGCCGCAGTTCAGAGTTACCTCTTCTGAAAAAAAAATGACCGTTGAGGAAGAGGAGGTAAAAACGGAGATCAAATTCTTTGACAGAGAGGAAGATACGGTGGACAGCCCTGAACTGGGCTGGAGAAATGAAGAAGAGCCACAAGCATTCAACCTGTTCTCTTTTGATGATGATAATGATCCTAACGACCTGGAGATCCAGTCCTTCTCATTTGAAACAGAAGAAAAGAAAGAAGAACCTCATGCAGGTCTTTCAGGTTCATATTCCGAGGAAAAGCCAGTGGAGTTTACCTTCTTCGTAAATGAATCTGTAAATGAACCGAAAGCTGATCCCGGACAAAACAAAGCTGAATCCGGTTTTCAATCCAATGCCGTTAATCAGATAACTGAAGAGCCGCTTCAAAAAGTTGAGAATTTCTTCCAGACCCTAAAAGAAGAGCCTAAAGCAGAAGAAAAGGCTGCCACTGAAAATAAAACTGAAACAGAGGCTCCGAGGTCTGATGCATCAGAATTCACTTTCGTGAATAAAACGGTAGATCAGGATAAGGTGATGGAAAGAAGGAACAAGCTAAAGGAATTTAATTCACGATATCAGAATTTTGACAATACAAATGAATTTGAATCCGTTCCTGCGTTTAAGAGAAAGAATATCTCTATTGACGGAACAAACGCTTCAGATCAGAATATCAACACCTACCTGTCTGAGAACAACGGCACTATGCAGATCCGAGAAAACAGGTTTTTAAATAAGGATGTCGATTAAGTTCTGATAATGTACCAGTCTGAAGGAAACAAAATTCGCTCGGATTGGTACATTACCCCCCTTTATCCCTTGATAAATCAATAATTATGAGTTTAGAAAATACCATCAACGAAGCCATAAAAACGGCAATGAAGGAGAAGGACAAAGTAGCTTTGGATTCCCTTCGTGCAGTGAAATCCCAAATCCTTCTTCTCAAAACAGAAGCCAAAGGAGCAGAAGTCTCGGCGGAGCAGGAAATCGCTATCCTGCAAAGGATGATCAAACAGCGTAAGGATTCTTACGAACAGTTTACCGCACAGGGACGGCAGGACCTGGCAGAAGTGGAAGAAGCGCAAATGAAGGTCATTGAGCAATTCCTGCCAAAGCAGCTCACACCGGAAGAACTGGAAGAGGAAATGAAGAAAATCATCGCTGAAACCGGTGCCGGATCCTTGAAAGATCTGGGAAAGGTAATGGGTGTTGCTTCTAAAACACTGGCCGGAAGATCTGATGGGAAAAGTATTTCCGAAATGGCTAAGAAGCTTCTCTCCTAAAAAGAAAGCGGGCCACCACGTTTCAGTTCCTGAACACGTACCCACAAACCCAAACAAGGATATCCAACCTTTGCATATCGATTTGATTAAAGAAGCCCGGAACTATTGGTTCCGGGCTTCATTTTTGGTTAATGAGATATGTCTCACTTGCAGACAACAACCATTGAATGTTCATAATGAGGGACTTCTGTTAAATTTTTTTTCATGGTTATTTGTTTTCAGAATCATTTCAAATTTAATAAATATTTTTATTTATCCTAGCTTTTAATTCACTTTTTTTTGAATATTGATATATTATTAACATTTACTTAATTCTCTTTTCCGAAACCACTGATAGTTTTTATATATTGAACAAACGTAAAGAATTGCTTAAATTTGCATAGATAAAAAACAAAAATATGTATCCAACAGACTTAGTAATGCCGATGAAGGCTGAACTTACAGATAAAGGTTTCGAAGACCTGACAACTCCATCTCAGGTAGAAGAGGCATTAAAACAACCGGGAACCACTTTACTTGTTATCAACTCTGTTTGCGGATGTGCTGCAGGCGCTGCAAGACCGGGAGTAGTATACTCATTGACAGGAGATAAGAAGCCGGACCATCTGGCAACGGTTTTTGCAGGCTATGATACAGAAGCTGTAGCAGAAGCCAGAAAACATTTGGTCCCGTTCCCTCCCAGCTCACCATGTGTGGCACTTTTTAAAGATGGGGAATTGGTTCACATGCTGGAAAGACACCACATTGAAGGAAACCCGGCAGGTGCCATTGCAGCTAACCTTCAGGCTGCTTATGACGAATACTGCTAGGAAATAATAACCCAGAAAAAAAACCGTTACAAATCTGTAACGGTTTTTTATTTTACCCTAAACTATTCCCTGAAAATTCAAATATCATTATATTTGTTGTAATGGCAACGAAAGCACTTTTCAATACTGTGGTCAACTGGTTTATCCGGCAAAGGATAGATCAGATTCAGAATTTTATGAACCATCCTATTGAAACCCAGAAAGGTATCTTATTTTCTCAATTGTTTCATGCCGAAGATACCGAATATGGCAAAAAGTATGGTTTCAATTCCATATCAAGCTATCAGGACTTTAAAAACAAGGTTCCTATTGTTACTTATGAAGATTTCGAGCCTTATATTGAAAAAGCCAGACAGGGCCATAAAGATGTAAGCTGGCCCGGCTATATCAAGCATTTCGCCAAATCTTCGGGAACAACGAACGCTAAAAGCAAATTTATTCCTATCTCTACGGAAAGTCTTGAATACTGCCACATGAAAGCGGGAAAAGATATGGTTTCCATCTATGCTAACAACCATCCTGAAAATCAACTTTTCACCAATAAAAACCTTCGCCTGGGGGGAAGTTCAGAACTATACGCGGATTTCAACACGAAATTTGGTGACCTGTCCGCCATCCTGATAGATAATCTCCCGTTCTGGGTTGAAATCACCACTACACCGAGTAAAAAAGTCTCGCTGATGTCTGAATGGGAAAGCAAGCTGAGGGCGATCATTTCAGAGGTGAAAAATGAAGACGTAGGAAGTATCCTGGGAGTGCCCAGCTGGATGATGGTTTTGCTTCAGAGGATCCTGAAAGAAACCTCCGTAGCGAATATTTCCGAGCTATGGCCCAACCTGGAAGTGTTCTTTCACGGAGGTATCAGCTTTAAACCTTATAGGGAGCAATACAAGCAGATTATCGGAAAAAGCATCAATTACTACGAGATTTATAACGCTTCCGAAGGCTTTTTCGGGATCCAGGACAGATCTGACAGTGATGAAATGCTTCTGATGCTTGATTATGGGATCTTCTACGAATTTATCCCGATGGACCAGTTCCATTTTTCCCATCCCAAGGTTGTAAGCCTGGAAGATG
Organism: Chryseobacterium gossypii; assembly: GCF_041361455.1. NCBI lineage: Bacteria > Pseudomonadati > Bacteroidota > Flavobacteriia > Flavobacteriales > Weeksellaceae > Chryseobacterium > Chryseobacterium gossypii. The sequence goes on from NZ_JBGCUR010000003.1 coordinate 157,759, forward strand.
TTGAGCCCGGAAAAAATTATGCAATGGTGATCACCACCAATGGAGGGTTATGGAGATACCTGATCGGGGATACCGTTGTTTTCACCTCTACAAATCCCTTCAGAATAAAAATCACCGGCAGAACGAAGCATTATATCAATGCTTTCGGGGAAGAATTGATGATCACTAATGTGGAATCTGCGCTTTCAAAGGCATGCGAGGCCACCGGAGCCTGCATTACGGACTTCACCGGAGCCCCTGTTTTCATGAAGGAAAATGAAAGCGGCGCCCATGAATGGATATTTGAATTCAGTGAAAAGCCGGACAACCTGGAACATTTCATAGATGTATTTGATCAGCACCTGAAAACAATCAACTCAGATTATGAAGCCAAGAGATATAATAATATGACCCTGAAAAGGCCTATTGTACATGTTGCCAAGCCTAACCTCTTTTACAGCTGGCTAGAATCCAAGGGAAAACTGGGAGGGCAAAATAAAGTTCCAAGGCTGAGTAACGACAGGGAATATATAGATCCTTTACTGGAAATGAATAAATAAAGAAACCGCAGAGCTCTCTGCGGTTTTTTATTATTATTTTTTAAGATCTTCCTTCAGCTTTTTAGCTCCTTCCTCTACTTTCTCGGCTCCTTTGGCAGCCGCATCCTTTACATCCTTACCTACCTCTTTGGCTCCTTCCTTTATATCTTTTCCTGCTTCATTCAGATTTTCCTTGGTCTTCTGCGCAGCATCGTCTATTTTATTTCCGGCCTCATCCACCTTGTTCTTTACATCTTCCTTGGCTTTATTTATCTTAGAAGAATCTATCATTCCGGGACCTTGGGTAACCGTTGTTGTAGTGGTAGTAACAGTTCCGTCAGGATTTTCAACACTTTCAGTTTTTGTTGTTGACTTGGTGCAGGATACGGCAAGTGCTGATAATAACAATACCGCTAAAATTTGTTTTTTCATATTTTATATTTTTTTTTAAAGTATTCAAATTTAAACTTTATTCTGATTTGTTTTCAACAGATGCAGGATTTTCTGATGTTTTTTGCTTTTTCTCATCTTCAGCTTTCTTTTTTTCTTCTTCCTGCTTCTTTTTATTCTCTTTTTCCAGCTCTTCCTTAATACGTTGCTCCTCAGCCTGAAGCTTTAATGCTTCTTTTACGGAATCCTGATATTGCCTGGAAGACATCCTGATCTGTCGCACCACATCTATGGAAGTGGCTCCGGCAGAAAAAGAGTCAATGGCTGTGGTATCATAGCTGGCTTTCGGGCTATCCTGCGGATACAGATCCACCGGCTCCTTTTTGGAACAACTTATACTTAGTACTGAGAAAACAGAGGTTATAAGCAGTAAATTTTTCATGAAGCTAATTTAGCAGAAATTCCGCAATTACAGGATAATGATCCGATAGTTGTACGGACTGATCTACTTTATAGCTTAAAGGAATAATTGATTTTGAAGAAAATATATAATCAATCCGCAAAGGGAATTTATAATCGTGAAAGCTGGTTGAACTGCCGTTGCCTGCCGTAAGGAAAGCATCCTGAAGATCTTTTCCCAGATTGTAATACTCATAGGAATTGGGAACAGAATTGAAGTCTCCTGCTAAAATTACAGGATAAGGAGAAAAGTCTATGGCTTTTCTGATTTTCTTTATCTGCTCCTCATGAGCTTTAAAGGTAGGGGTCATATGTGAAAAAAGCGCATTGATCTTTTTGCCTTCTTTATGAAGACCGTTAAACTCAAGCATAGACTTATGCAGCCTGAACGGCTCCAAATAAACATTCACTACCCGTACGATCTTACCGTTGATATCAACATCGGCATAGAAAGAATTTCCGCGGGATTTATTTTCTATAAGCTCCGCTTGTCTTACGATCCTGTGCTTGGTTTTTAGAATTACGGTAGGATATTTCACCAGATCCTGCCTTATTGCCCTGTTGGTATCTTTTTCCTGGATCAGGATAATATCCGCATCCTGGTCCCTGATGTATTTTTTCACTTTTTCCCATCCGAAATCACCATATTTCACATTAAAGGTAAGTACTTTGATATCCCTTATGGACTTAACATTTTCATTTTTAGGCGAGAAATTAATCCAGCGTCTGATCGGATTATAGAATAAAAAGGTGCCCAGTACAAAGGCAATGGCTATTTTTTTCCTTTTCACAATCCACAGCAGAGTCAGCAGGATGTGAACGATCATCAGATAGGGAAAGCCAAGGGAAAGGAGATTCAGATTCGCCACAATATTAGGCGGTATCCAAGCATTCGCCAATGTGCAAAGGAGCAGAACTATAACGGTAATATGAACAAATAATAATATCTGGTACGGCTTCATGAAATAACAGTCTGGGTTTCCGGGGTTTGTTTATCAAAAACCTTACCAACATTATAAACTTTAACTAACTTTAAGACTTTAGCGTTCAAGCTTAAAGCTCGCTAAAACAGGAAAATGATCTGATAGTTTTACAGAGCGGTCCACCTTATAACTTACCGGACTGACGGATCCGGAAGTGAATATATAATCAATCCGGATAGGAAATTTATAATCATGGAAGCTGGTTCCGCTCCCCTTCCCCACTTTTACGAAGACATCCTCCAGTCCCTCAAGAAGATGGTAGTATTCGTAAGAATTGGGAACAGAATTAAAATCTCCGGCCAGGATCACCGGATAAGGTGATGCCTCTATGCCTTCTTTGACGGAGGCTACCTGTTCCTGATGCATTTTAAAGGTAGGGATCAGTCTTTTCACCACATTTTTTACTTTTTGCTCGTCGCCTTCATCCCCGTTCAGCTTAATCATTTTCTTCTCGAACTGAAACGGCTGGAGGTAAACGTTGATCAACCGGTATACTTTGCCTTTTATTTCAATATCAGCTTGCATGGCATAAGCGTTATTGGTTTCATAATCGCTTTGGATCAGCTCCTTCTGATCAATGATTTTGTATCTGGAAAAAATAGAGACCACGGAATTTCCTCTTTTTTCCTTTAAGCCGCTGAAGCTGAAATCATCCATATTTCCATGTTCCTGGAGGAGAACAATATCTGCTCCTGTCTGATTGATATAGTCTTGAATACGTTCCGCTCCGAAGGTTCTGCCTTTGATATTGAAAGTGATGATCTTAAGGTCTGCTGACTCCTTTTCCTGTGGGGTAAAATTCACCCATCTTGTTACAGGATGTATAAACATCAGCCCCAGCAAAAGAAATACTATGGCTCTTTTCTTCCAGCTGAAAATCCAGAAAAGGGTCAATAAGACGTATCCGATGATCAAAACGGGAAATCCTAAGGAAAGCAGATTGAGCCAGGGAAATACTTTGGGCGGAACATATGCGTTCAGCAATGTCCCTGATAAAAGGAAAAGAATCCCCAGATGAAGGATCAAGAATATAAGACGAAGAACTTTCACAGGATCTTAATGGAATCTATATAAGTGTTTTTTCCAGCTCCTGGCTAAAAGGAAGCCAACTATTGCTCCGCCAACGTGGGCAAAATGAGCGATCCCACCCGCACTTCCTGAGAACCCGAGAAATATGGAAACAATAACAATCACGGGCAGAAGGTATTTCACTTTCATAGGGATGGGGATAAACATCATCATAATTTTTGCTTCGGGAAAGAGTGTGGCAAAAGCCGCTACTACACCGAAAATGGCACCCGAAGCACCCAGCATTGGTGACCTGAGTATTATGTAAAGCCTTCGATACAGTTCTACTCCTTCCGGATTAGTAGTGTTTACTCCTACATTCCCCATATAATCAACGGCAGATTTACCATATATTTCAGCAGCATTCAGGCCTAAAGCTTCCAGCCCCGAAGTGATCTGCTGAACTTCTATAAAATTCCATAAATTAAAAAGAAAAAAGCCTCCCAAACCGCTTAGAAAATATAAAATCAGATATCTTTTTTCTCCCAGGGTTCCTTCCAGAACGGCCCCAAAACTCCATAAGGTGAACATATTAAACAGGATATGCATAATACTTCCATGCATAAACATATGGGTGATGATCTGCCACGATCTGAAATTTGGAGAGAAAGGATAGTAAGCAGCAAGCGAATTTGTCAATTGCGGAAACACAAATCCTGTTATGACAAAAACGATCACATTAATGATAATAATATTTCTTGTAATGGGTGGTATGGTATTAAACATTTTCTTTAGAATTTGTTTTTAAAATCATTGAACGGAATCTCATAGAAGCATCTTTTCCCGTTAGGTAAAAATTCCGGGAAGCCTAAGGCTGTAAAATCCCTTATCAGTTGTTCCGCATCTTTTTTATAGATAAAGTCAAATCTTGACTTTGACTGCATTTTATTCCACTGGTTTCTGTAAAATTCCAGGAAATCCTCCTCTGTTCTGTAATCCAGCACTTCAAAAAGGTTTTCAAGGAATTTCATTACCTGTGTTTCTTTCAATCCTTCCGGCACCGCATCGATCCTCAATACGTTTTCATGAGCAATTTTCATGTCAAAGCCCAGATCGGGAAGATATTTTTTTATGGATTTATATTTATTTTTCTCAATTTCGTTCATATGGTATTCAAGGGAGAAAAGCAGGGCATGGCTATTGGTGGCTCCTTTTCTGGACTGCTGAGTGCTTTCGGCAACCACCAATCTGTGCATTCTTCCCAAATCCAGCATCAGGGTCTTATCTCCCTTGTTGAACAGCCAGTATCCGTTCGGAAGCCTCATCAGGTCTTCATCAAAATCCTCATCTTCAAATAAGTTGATTTTGGAAGGTTCCGCGGCAATATTCTGGTGATACATTTCGGCAATGTTCTGAATTTCAGCCGGCTGAACTCCTTTCTCCTCCAGAAACGGATTGTAATCCTTATCTACAATGATCTCAGGCATTTTAATGGTTCCGCTGTTTGCCTTGCTCGGGAGAGGCTTCATCATTATCTCATCAAGCTGCGGATCTCTTTCAAAATCCAGGCTGGGAGCAATATTATAAATTCCCAGGGACCGTTTTATGGTGGAGCGGATCAGGGCAAAGATGAGATGCTCATCTTCGAACTTGACTTCTGTTTTCTGCGGATGGATATTGACGTCAATTTTCTCAGGGGCCAGCTCCAGATAGAGGAAGAAGGTAGGGATATACCCCGGTAAAAGCAACCCTTCAAAGGCTTCCTGAACGGCTTTATTAAAATAGGGGCTCTTGAAGTATCTGCCGTTCACGAAAAGGAACTGCTCGCCTCTTGTTTTCTTGGCCCCTTCCGGCTTAGCCACAAATCCATGGAGTTTACACCAGATAATGTCTTCCTTGATCGGGATCAGCTGCGGCTGTAGTTTTCTTCCAAAAATATCCACAATACGCTGCATCTGACTTCCTTTCCTCAGCCTGAAAACAGGCTCATCATCATGAAACAAGGAAAATTCCAATCCTTCATGTGCCAGGGCAACGCGCTGAAACTCGTCAATGACATGCCGAAACTCTACATTATTGTTCTTAAGGAACTTTCTTCTTGCAGGAACATTATAAAAAAGGTTTTTAACCAGAAAGTTAGACCCGTCGGCTGTTTGTATGGGATCCTGGAACTGAAAAACCCCGCCTTCGATGTAAATGTTGGTTCCGATAGAGGCATCTTTCTGCTTGGTCCTCAACTCAACCTGGGAAACGGCAGCAATAGATGCCAACGCTTCTCCCCGGAATCCTTTTGTGGTTATTTTAAAAATGTCTTCCGTTCCTCTTATCTTGGAAGTGGCATGTCTTTCAAAGGCCATTCTGGCATCCGTTTCCGACATTCCTTTCCCGTCATCTACCACCTGTATCAGGTTTTTACCGGCATCCCTCACGATCAGCTCTATTTTGGTTGCCTCTGCATCAATGGCATTTTCCAAAAGTTCTTTCACAATGGATGCTGGTCTCTGCACCACTTCTCCTGCCGCAATTTGGTTGGCTACATGATCCGGTAAAAGCTGAATAATATCTGACATAAAACTTAAATCAACTTACAAAAATAGTTAATGAAAACGGGAATAAAAACATTAAAATCGGGAATTAAGATTTAATTTTCAAATTTTTGGCTCAGTTTGTAAGTGCATTCCGATGATTTCTCCGTTCCCAAAATACTTCTACTCCCCCAGAGATAGCAACCATCCCTCTCCTGTAAAGGAAGAGGGATGATTTCAAAGTTTACACAAAATTAATACTGATATTTTTATCTGAATTATTCGTCAAATACAAGTTTTCTTTTCTCTTTTCTTTTGGGTATCCCATGTATCTTATCGTAAAGGTATGCAAAAACGCTTGGCCTTTTATAGATTCTGCTGTATCTGTAACTGGTGTTGAAATGTCTTAAATGAATTTTATATGCGTCATACCCGATGACAATTAAAAGACATACACATATTATATAGAACACCCTGAACTCAAGGTAATAATAGGTGAGCCCTGAGAATATTGCTCCCAAAACATAGGCCAGCATAATGCTCATTAAAAGCTTGGCTCTTCCGATCAGTTCACCGTTCTTCCTGAACTTTTTCTGGGTAAACATGGAAAACAGGATCCCCAGATCCGTGGTAGTTCCCGTAAGGTGGGTTGTTTTTACTGAGAAATTGGATATACTGGCTGTCAAGCCATTCTGAAGACCTGTTGCAAAAAGCATCAACGCCACCAGAGACTGTGTTTCCGCCAAAGTCTTCTGGTAATAGAACTGGCCGTAAATACCTACGAACAGCAAACATAAGATCTCCAAAACAATAGGCATTGAATGGGCAAAGTACTTACTTCTTTTATTGAAATTGATCACAATAAAGTTGGATAAAAAGCTTCCGAAGAAGAACAGAAAGATCCATCCTCCCACTACGGCTACCTGCGTCCAGTTTCCTTTACTGATTTCTGCCGCCAGGATGGCATAGTGGCCCGTTACATTTGAAGTAAAAGAGAGAAATATCAATAGGGAGGCTATATTTATAGTTCCTGCGGTGAATGCAGTCAGCGTCCCCAGTCTAATGTTGTCTCCCAACGTCCTGCTGTTACTATAATTCCTTAACATTTCTTTATTTTTATGTGTTTTTATATATTTTTTTAAACTTCGACAAAGATTTCGGCAAGTTTTCCCCTTTCCGGAAGTGCTTCCCGGATCTCGATGGTTATTTCATGCGATTCAAGGTCTTTACATTTTTTGATATAAGGAATAAGATCAAATTTTCCTTTACCTTTGCTTCTGATCGACGGAGCATAGTAAGCTTCGCTGATATCTTCCGCTTTTACATAGTTGTTGAAAGCTCTCTGGAAGTTCCCGGTAAAAATATCGCATACGATCCTGTTGACTAAATGCGGGTACTTATTTTTAATGATCCCATAAGCGTCAACAAATTCCCGGGGCATTATTTTATTGAAAATTGTACTTTTGGTACTGAATAAAAGATCTCTGATGGAGTCTCCCATGTCATATCCTGAAACCAGCAGGATGTTGTATTGGCATTGCTCGCCTGATCTGTCTTTCTCTTTAAGTACTTTTTTCAATATATTTAAAGACTCAAGAGAGTAATCTGTAGCTATTAAGATGGTTTTGGTCATATCTTTAAAAGTTTAGTTTGTTACATTCTATTTTTGAACGATACAAAACTAAACTGACCAAATTAAAAGCTCTTTGGAAACAAATTAAAATGTAATTAAAGAGATTAAAATGAGATTAGAATTTGAATTAATCCCTAAAACTGAAGGATCCGGATGGCATATCAGGCTTCTTCATTTTGAGTATTGTAGAAATTAGGAAACCGGAGTTGCACCGTTGTCCCCTGGTTTTCATGTGAACTTACAATCAATTCTCCGTGATGCATTCTCACAATATTTCTTGCCAGCGGTAACCCGATGCCATATCCTTCGTAATTTTTCGTGTTGGAGGCTCTGAAGAAGGGATCATAAATCTTATTCATTTCCTCTTCCGGAATACCGATCCCGTTGTCCTTTACAATGATATAGACATCCGTATCCGTAGCTCCCAGCGAAACCCTCACCTGCTGGAAGTTGGAGTATTTACATCCGTTATTAATGATATTGGCCACGGCAAGATGTAAAAGCTGCTCATTGCCATGAACCTTCAGTTTCTTGGGATTATCGGGAAGCATGCTTATATCCAGGTAGATATTATTCCGTGAGTCTATTCTTCTTAAGGTTTCTATAACGTCCCAAAGCAGCTGGTCCATACGTACTTTATCCATTTTCTGGATTTTACCATCGAACCCGGTTTGGGCAATCATCAATAGAGCTTTAATCTTTTTGTCCAGCTTCTCCGCCTCATCCAGAATGATCTCCAGAGTTTCCTTATATTCTTCCGCTGTTCTGTTGATTGAGAGAGCAACATCCGCTTCTCCCATAATGGACGTAAGGGGTGTTCTCAGCTCATGGGAAACATTCCCGATAAGGTGGTTCTGGGTCTCAAACGAGGTCTCTATACGGTTGAGCATGTCATTAAAAGTTTCCACCAGCTCATTTAGCTCTTTATTATCAGGCTGGGATTCAAGTCTCAGGTGAAGGTTTTCAGAGCTGATTTCCTTTACCTTCCCGGTGATCTTCAGAATGGGCTTGAATAGTGTTTTAGACAGATAAAAAGAGAAGATCATGCTAAAGAATAATGACAGAACGATACAGGTGATCAGCGTTCTTTTTAGAAATCCCAGGTAATGGACCACATAATGGTTTTTCGCCGAGGCTATTGCGATATAATCTTTATCGTCATATTTAAAAGTCTGCCCGATATAATAAAATTCTCTGTCATTATAATTGGCCTCGCCATGCTTTACGATACTTTTGAAAAAAGAATCAGGGATATGGATTTCATGGGAGATCTTTTTAAAATTGGAATCTGCGGGAACGGCAAAAACATAATCTTTTTCCATCGGAAGCTCTTCATCATTCAGATTGTTCAAAACATAATTTTCCGGAAGATCAAGATCTTTCTTGCTTTTTTCAATCTGCACAATGGTTGTGGTCCGGATCTTAAGCAGCTCATAAAACCTTTGGTGTGAAAAGTTAACAATTGAAAAGTATACCAGCCCGCTGAACAGCAATATAATGGTGGTAAAAACCAACATTAAAAGCACCATGGTCTTGGTCTGATTTGTTATGACTTTATTAAACATCTTAAGGTTTTTTCAGCACATACCCCATTCCTATAACGGTATGTATCAATTTATTATCTTCCTGATGATCCAGTTTTTTTCTTAAGTAATTCACATAAACATCCACTACATTGGTTCCCAGCTCATAGTTCACTCCCCAGACGGCATCCAGAATTTCTGCTCTTGAAATCACTTTTTCAGGATTGTTAAGAAAATACAGCAGCAGTTTATATTCTGTGGAGGTAAGTGAGATCTCTTCACCACCCCGGGTTACTTTTTTAGTGTAATCATTTACAACAAGATCCGAAAACTGAAAGATATGTTCATTGTCTGCTTCCGGTTCAGCTACTTCGTTAGAATTGTTATTGTTAAAGCTTCTTCTCAACAATGATTTTACCCGGGCAACCAGCTCAATAAACTTAAAAGGCTTTACAAGATAATCATCTCCACCGCTTTCAAGGCCGAGAACAATATTTTCCGAGGTGCCCAATGCCGTTAAAAAAAGAATCGGGACATGCTGATTGGTTTTTCTGATTTCCTTACATACGTCCAGCCCGTTCATTTCCGGCAGCATAATATCCAAAATTACCAGATCAAAATCATTTTCCTGAACCAACTGTACCCCTGTACGCCCGTCAAAAGCAACCGAGATCTCATAGCCCTTTTCCTGAAGCCCCTTTTTGATAAAAGAGACCACACTGGTTTCGTCTTCAATCAGAATAATTTTTTTCATGAAATAAGGAATTTCACAAAAATAACAAAAAGACGGGAATTTTGCTGTCCCTCCATATTCAGAAATTAATCCAACCTTTTTTAAAATTTTTTCATCTTTAATTATATACGCCGCATTTTGTCGTGTGGTATCTATATTTTTGTGGTACATTGATAGAAAGAATAAATTAAATCTTTGTAATGCGGCCTTTATAACTTATTGGAAAGCATTAATTTTGCAGCGACTTTTAAAGAACTATTAACTAAAAAACATGGGAATGAAAAAGCTCTCTCTGAGTGTACTTTCGATGTGCACATTTATGGGCGTATCCGCCCAACAGGTGGTATGGCAAAAGGATATTGAATCCTCCACCCAGGATTTCC
>NZ_JBGCUR010000040.1:0-24719 GCF_041361455.1 Chryseobacterium gossypii
AGCCGTAGCATCAGGTGTTTTGGCAGCCTGATATTCAATTCCCTGATGAATGGTTATTTCTGACGGATAGTCTTCCTGTGTGGCATTCCAGTCTTTTATGATCAGCTGGGATTCCTCTTCCGATATCAGCGAAAGATTACGGACAGGCGTGGAATCCGGATTGCTTCCTATCATCTGTTCTAAAAGAAGCTGATAAGAGCCCGCCATCCGGATAATGGTTTCTTCTTTAAACAGGGCTTTCGCATAATTGAACATAATACGGATGTTTTCTCCGTCATCATCAATCATGGTCGTTAAATCAAATTTGGCTGCCTTATAGTCTACTTCTCCGGCAAAAGGATGGAATAATGTTTTTTCTTTCGCCGCTTTTAAGGACCCGTCAATATTTTGAAGCCCAAACATTACCTGGAAAACCGGATGTCGTGAAGTATCCTGCTCCACTCCCAGCTCATCCACCAGCTTTTCAAATGGAAGGTCCTGATGAGACTGGGCCTGATTGACTGAGTTCGATACCTGAAGGATGAAATCGCTGATATGCTGTGCCGGGTCTACCTTTTCTCTTAAGGCCAATGTATTGACAAAGAAACCGATGATATCCTCAAGGCCTGCGTGGTGACGATTGGCGATCGGGCTTCCCACTACAATATCCTCCTGGCCGGAATAGGCAGACAGCATCAGGTAATAACCTCCCAGCATGACACTGTAAAGGCTTACTCCAAGTCTTTGGGAAAGGGCTCTGAGCTTTTGTCCCTGTTCTGTATTCAGGCTGAAAGACAGGTTTTCTCCTTCGTAGGAAATGTGGGCCGGCCTTTTGAAATCTGAAGGCAAATCCAGGTTCTGGAAATCATCCAGCTTATTTTTCCAATAGCTGATCTGATTCTCAAGACGTTCTCCTGATAAATAATCACGCTGCCATAATGCGAAGTCTTTATATTGAACTTTCACAGGCGAAAGTTCCGGCTCCTTTCCTTCAGCAAGCGCATAGTAAACGGAAGCTATCTCTTTTAAGAAGATATCTACAGACCATCCGTCAAAAGCAATATGATGAACAACAAGAGAGAGGTAAGCCTGTCCTGAAAGTCTGAAAATATTGATCTTTACAGGAATTTCCTCGTCCAGGATGAAGATCTTATTCACACATTTGTTGATAGCCTTTTCCAATCCTTCTTCATTTTCTATATCGATCACTTTAATTTCAGGAACCTGGTCGGTAACCACCTGATATCCTATTCCGTTCTCAGCAGTATGAATCATGGAACGGAGTATTTCATGCCGCATGATAACTCTTCTCAAAGATTCTTCAAAAATATCCAGCTGAGTGCCGTCATCCAATCTTGTAATAATCGGAATATTATAGGCACTGCTTCCGCCTTCATAGGATTCTATAAACCAAAGCCTTTCCTGGGCAAAGGACAGCCTTTGCTCTTCAGGGGAACTAACCCTGACCGGAACAATGTTTATTTGTTTTTCATGATTTTCATGAGCTAAAGCATTTGAAAGAGAAGCTATCGTTTTATGGGTAAATACGATTCCTACATTAACCTGTATGCCAAGATACTCCTTAATTTTGCCAATCAGCTTGATCGCCATGATACTGTTTCCCCCCAGTCTGAAGAAATCATCGTGAACACTGATGGTATCCGCATTGATTCCCAATACCTCACCATAGATGGCAACAAGCTGTCTTTCAAGCTCTGTTTCAGGGATCGTGTAGCCTTTGCTTCCCGTAAACTCAGCCTCAGGTAAGGCTCTCTTATCCAGCTTACCATTGATCGTCAACGGTAATGAGGTCAGGTGAACGAATACACCGGGAACCATATATTCAGGCAGTGATCCTGACAGGTATTCCGACAGTAAGGTGGATTCTATTGCTGATTCTGAAACATAATAGCCGGCAAGGTATTTTAATCCAGCTTTATTTTCTTTGGCTAAAACTGCTACCTGACTGATTCCGGGATAACCCAGCAACTGGTTCTCTATTTCTCCCAACTCAATCCTGTATCCACGGATCTTTACCTGGAAGTCATTCCTTCCGATATATTCTAAACCGCCATTGGATAACCAGCGGACTAAGTCGCCGGTTTTGTACAAACGGCCGTTCTCTCCTCTTGACTTCTGATCTTTAGTCTGGAATGGATTGATGATGAAGCGTTCTTCTGTAAGATCCGGCCTGTTCAGATAGCCTCTCGCAATGCCGGCTCCTCCTATATACAGCTCACCGGCGGCTCCTACAGGTACTATACGGTGATGGGCATCCAGCACATAAACCGTCATATTCCCAATCGGACCTCCAATATTCACCGGGTTATCATCTTCATTGTAATGATGTAAGGTGGCACATACCGTAGTTTCCGTAGGCCCGTAAGCATTGATAATATCTACTCCGTGCTCTTTATACGCCGCCATTACCTGAGGGTTGGTTACGTCTCCTGCCACCACAAGCTTCTCTAAGGGTAAGATATATTCTCTTATTAATAAGGCAGGAGGAATGGTGGCTATGCTGATCCTGTTCTCTTCAATATAGTCTTTCAGGGAAAACAAATCGGTTTGAAGCGCTTTTTCCAGAATGTAGATGGTGTGTCCGTGGGTAATGGAAGGGTACAGCTCCCAAACATGGGCATCAAATACATAGTTGGCATACCACAAACAATTTTTCTGATCTCCATTTCCATTTAATCCAAATTCTTTTGCTTCCTGGTGGATCAGGTTAGCTACATTCCTGTGCTCTACCAGCACTCCTTTAGGAAGACCCGTGGTTCCGCTGGTATAGATCACGTAGGCTAAATTGTCTGACTGTGTCCCGGTAACAGGATTATCAGCGGATTCTGTTGCAAGCATCGCGTTAAAGGAAACATCGTCTAACAAGATCACATGAGCCGCTATATTGTTCAGCTTTCCGGATGTATTTTCCTGGCCTAAAGCCAACCTTGCCCCTGTATCCCGAAGGATATGCTCTATACGGTCTGACGGGTAGGAAGGATCCATAGGAACATAGCCCGCCCCGGATTTTAATACCGCTAAAATAGCGATCAGCATATTCTCGGAACGATCCAGGCATAGCGGCACTAATTCATCAGGCTGAAGATCATAGGCAGCAATCAAATGGTTCGCTAAACGGTTAGCCCTTTCGTTCAATTCCTGATAAGAAAGTCTTACATCCTTATACACCAGGGCCGTGCGTTCAGGAGTTCTTTCAACCTGTTCCTCAAACAGCTCATGAATCGTTTTTGCAGACGGGTACGCACTTTCTGTTGAGTTCCAGATCTGCATTAATCTGAACTGCTCTTCTGAGACGTAGGAAAGCTGTCCGGATGTGATTTTCCAGTTTTCAAGCATTTGGGTCAAAATACTCTTCATCCCTTCCATCAGGTTCTCCATTGTCCTTTGTTCAAAGAGCGCTCCTTCATAGCTGATTTTCATGATTACGCTGTCATCATGCTCAAATGCCATGATTCCCAGCGGATAATCCAGCTTTTCCACTCCACCTTTAAATACAAACCCTACTTCATTGCTATCTTCTCCTGCTTCAGGTACCGGATAGTTTTCATATACGAATAGGCTGCTGAAAATACGGCTTGAATCCCGGTTAAGCTCAGCCAGATTCATGTCACTGTGCGTATTCAGCTCACTGGATCGGTGCTGGATCTCTGAAATGATATCGGCTACCAGCCCCTCTTTATGCTGTACAATCAGTGGAAGGGTATTAATGAACAGCCCCGCGGAAGATTCTATGCCGTCTACCGGCAGGCTTCGTCCGGATACGGTGGTTCCTACAACGGTAGTTTCCACGCCGCTGTATATTCTCAGCTGGCTATGCCATAGATACTGAAGAACAGCATTGACGGTAAATCCGTTTTCAGCTGTAAATTTCTTCAATTGCTGATACTGCTCATCCGTTATCTCCATCGTTACAAGCTTATGCTCTTTGATTTTACGGTAAGCTCCCAGATCTATATGCTTTTGGGAATCTTTAAGCAGGCTGCTCAGATCTTCACGATCTTCCAGGGTTGACATATAATCTTTCCAGAAGCTTCGGCTGCTGTCTTTATGCTGCTGAAGGTATTTTTGGGTATTGATATACGCCTGGTCCGTCACCCATTCCGATTCCCGGCCTTTGATCAGGCTCAGGTAAATATCATGGATTCTTTTCAGGATTATAGGCATACTCCAGCCGTCCAGCACGGCATGATGGTTACTGAACAGACAGGTATAATGCTTCTCTGAACGCCTGAAAAGATATATTCTGAACAGTCCGCTTTTTGACAGGTCATAGACTTCAAGACGGTCATTTTGAGTCATTTCCTTAATCAGCCTGTCCTGTTCATTCTTATTCATCGCGGTTATATCCTGATAGCGCCAATCCAGAAGACTTTCTTTATCGATAATCTGAACAATCTCTTCACTCCAGTCGAACCTGAGCCTCAATGCAGGGAACTGCTGCTGAGTATATGACCAGGCTTCTTTAAGCTTATCTGTATCCAGCTCGGCAAGATAGTCCCAGGTTAGCTGTATCCGGTAAGCGTCATCTTTATCTCCCTGGCTCAGCGCATGGTATACAAACCCTTCCTGAAGGCTGTTGGCCAGGTACACGCCCTCAATCTCTCCGGATTCCTGGAGTTTTACAAGCTGCTTGGCACTTATGATATGATCCACATCTGACGGGGTAAGGAAGCTTCTTGTACTTTTAGACAGTTCATTAATAACGTTAACAATCCGGTCTTTAAAGTTTTGAGCAAACTGTGCCAGCTGCTCCGGGGCTAAATATGCGGAAATTCTGAAACGAAGTTCTCCGTCTACAACGGCTCCGTTAATTCCGATCAGGGACGCTCCACGGTTGGATTCCCCAATGGAAATCCCGCTATCTTCAGCGGCAATGAACCATGCTTTTTCTCCTGAATCGTCTTCCTGGTCAAGCTGTCCGAGATAGTTGAAACTCACTTTTGGAAGGTCCTGAGCTGTATAGCCTACCAGGCTTCCATAGCCAATTCCATTGTTCGGGATGGCTCTCAGCGCTTCCTTG
The DNA here is from genome assembly GCF_041361455.1 of Chryseobacterium gossypii. Taxonomy (NCBI): domain Bacteria; kingdom Pseudomonadati; phylum Bacteroidota; class Flavobacteriia; order Flavobacteriales; family Weeksellaceae; genus Chryseobacterium; species Chryseobacterium gossypii. The sequence continues at coordinate 5,021 of NZ_JBGCUR010000040.1, forward strand.
GTCAGAACTACGGTATCATTCACGTCTTTGCCGGTTTCCAGCAATAGCGGATACATGGCTGTAAACCAACCGACTGTTTCTGTAATATCCAGGTTACTGAATACTTCTTCACGTCCGTGGCTTTCCAATAACACCGCATGGCGGCTATCTCCTGTCAGGTCACTAAGCGCAGCGGCCAATGCAGACAGTAAGAGATCATTGATCTGGGTTTGGTACACATGATGGCTCCCTCTTATCAGCTTTTCTGTATGCTCTTTATCGAGAGAAAGAATATCATGGTTCTGATCCTGAACGGAAAGCGCTTCCAAAATAGTATTGGTAGGGTCAACTGTTTTTGTGATCCTGCTCCAATATGACAGCTCCAGGTCTCTTGCTTCCGGGTTTTCAGATTTATAGCCTTTTACGGCCTCTGCCCATTGACGGTAGCTGCTTCCTTTTTTTATCTGATAGCGCTCTCCTTTTTCAAGGGATTGGTAGATGTTCTTTAGATCTTCAGTGATGATTCTCCAGCTTACCACATCTATAATCAGGTGATGGAAAGCAAAGAAAATTCTGGCTGTATGATCTTCATAGCCACTAATATAACCTATACGATACAACGGTCCTTTTTCTATGTCGAACTGTTTCTGCCATGCGGTAAAGATTCCGGATAATTCATCCGGGCTCATTTCCGAAGCATCAAGATAGCTGATCTCAGCTTCAGCTTTATACTCTCCGTACTGCTGTCCGTATATTCCGTTTTCTGCCGGATACTGCATTCTTAACGCATCATGCTTCTCAATCAGCATATGGATGCTTTGCTCCAGGATCTTTTTATCCAGCTCCGGAACATTCAATAAAAATGACTGATTCCAGTGGTTAAACTCCGGAAGATATCCTGATTCTACCTGGCTGAAGAACCATTCCTGGATCGGTAAAAGAGGAGCATTCCCGGTAAGAATACCCTGTTCTGAAAGAACTTCAACCTGTATGGCAGATTTCTTTTCTTCGATAAGCTTTGCCAGTACTGCCGGAGTCCTTGACGAAAAGACTTCCTTTACATTGATCCTTACATCCAGGCGTTGTTTTATTCTTCCCACCAGCTGAATACTGATAATGCTGTCTCCTCCCAGTCTGAAGAAATCATCGTGAACACTGATGGTATCCGCATTGATTCCCAATACCTCACCATAGATGGCAACAAGCTGTCTTTCAAGCTCTGTTTCAGGGATCGTGTAGCCTTTGCTTCCCGTAAACTCAGCCTCAGGTAAGGCTCTCTTATCCAGCTTACCATTGATCGTCAACGGTAATGAGGTCAGGTGAACGAATACACCGGGAACCATATATTCAGGCAGTGATCCTGACAGGTATTCCGACAGTAAGGTGGATTCTATTGCTGATTCTGAAACATAATAGCCGGCAAGGTATTTTAATCCAGCTTTATTTTCTTTGGCTAAAACTGCTACCTGACTGATTCCGGGATAACCCAGCAACTGGTTCTCTATTTCTCCCAACTCAATCCTGTATCCACGGATCTTTACCTGGAAGTCATTCCTTCCGATATATTCTAAACCGCCATTGGATAACCAGCGGACTAAGTCGCCGGTTTTGTACAAACGGCCGTTCTCTCCTCTTGACTTCTGATCTTTAGTCTGGAATGGATTGATGATGAAGCGTTCTTCTGTAAGATCCGGCCTGTTCAGATAGCCTCTCGCAATGCCGGCTCCTCCTATATACAGCTCACCGGCGGCTCCTACAGGTACTATACGGTGATGGGCATCCAGCACATAAACCGTCATATTCCCAATCGGACCTCCAATATTCACCGGGTTATCATCTTCATTGTAATGATGTAAGGTGGCACATACCGTAGTTTCCGTAGGCCCGTAAGCATTGATAATATCTACTCCGTGCTCTTTATACGCCGCCATTACCTGAGGGTTGGTTACGTCTCCTGCCACCACAAGCTTCTCTAAGGGTAAGATATATTCTCTTATTAATAAGGCAGGAGGAATGGTGGCTATGCTGATCCTGTTCTCTTCAATATAGTCTTTCAGGGAAAACAAATCGGTTTGAAGCGCTTTTTCCAGAATGTAGATGGTGTGTCCGTGGGTAATGGAAGGGTACAGCTCCCAAACATGGGCATCAAATACATAGTTGGCATACCACAAACAATTTTTCTGATCTCCATTTCCATTTAATCCAAATTCTTTTGCTTCCTGGTGGATCAGGTTAGCTACATTCCTGTGCTCTACCAGCACTCCTTTAGGAAGACCCGTGGTTCCGCTGGTATAGATCACGTAGGCTAAATTGTCTGACTGTGTCCCGGTAACAGGATTATCAGCGGATTCTGTTGCAAGCATCGCGTTAAAGGAAACATCGTCTAACAAGATCACATGAGCCGCTATATTGTTCAGCTTTCCGGATGTATTTTCCTGGCCTAAAGCCAACCTTGCCCCTGTATCCCGAAGGATATGCTCTATACGGTCTGACGGGTAGGAAGGATCCATAGGAACATAGCCCGCCCCGGATTTTAATACCGCTAAAATAGCGATCAGCATATTCTCGGAACGATCCAGGCATAGCGGCACTAATTCATCAGGCTGAAGATCATAGGCAGCAATCAAATGGTTCGCTAAACGGTTAGCCCTTTCGTTCAATTCCTGATAAGAAAGTCTTACATCCTTATACACCAGGGCCGTGCGTTCAGGAGTTCTTTCAACCTGTTCCTCAAACAGCTCATGAATCGTTTTTGCAGACGGGTACGCACTTTCTGTTGAGTTCCAGATCTCCGTGATCTTTTTATTTTCCTCCGGAGACACCAAACTAAGGCTGCCTACCCTGATCTTTTCCAGTTCGATCTCATCGGCACCGAAAACCTGATCGAGAAGATATACATAAGAGTTGATCATGCTGGTGATAGTCTCTTTTGAAAAGATCGCCCTGGCGTAATTGAAGAAACCTTTTATTGTTGCTTCACCATCGTCAATCATGGCGGTCAGGTCAAATTTGGCTATATGGTATCCGGTCTGTCCCTCAAAAGGGTGGAACAACGCATCTTTGTTATCAGAATTTCCACCAAAGCTCTGGAGCCCGAACATCACCTGGAAAACAGGATGACGGGACATGTCTTTTTCTACTCCCAGCTCTTCCACAAGCTTTTCAAATGGAAGATCCTGATGGGACTGGGCTTCTGTAACGGATGCTGACACCTGAAGAATAAAGTCTTTAAGGCTCTGTTCCGGATCTATTTTTTCTCTTAAAGCAAAGGTATTGACAAAGAACCCGATAATATTTTCAAGTCCTTCGTGATGACGGTTGGCAATAGGGCTTCCTACCAGAATATCATCCTGGCCTGAATACGCTGATAACATCAGGTAATAGCCGCTCAGCATAACACTGTACAGGCTTATTCCCAGTTTTTTGGAAGTATTTCTAAGGCCTGCCGCTACTTTTGGAGCAATGGTAAAATCAATGGTATCTCCTTCGTAGGAAACCTGGGCCGGCCTTTTATAGTCTGTAGGAAGGTTCAGGTTCTGGAAGTCTTCCAGTTTTCTTTTCCAATATCCAATCTGCTTGTCAAGACGTTCTCCGGAAAGATAGTTTCTCTGCCATAATGCAAAGTCCCTGTACTGAATTTTTAATTCCGGAAGCTTATACTCCTGATCAGCAATCAAGGCATCATAAATTGTTTGCAGCTCTCTCAGGAATATATCGGTTGACCAGCCGTCAAATGCAATATGGTGAATGACAACAGTCAGGTAATGATCACTTTCTAATCTGATAAGGTTAATCGCTATAGGATATTCTTCATCCAGACGGAAGATTTTACCTGAGGCATTGTTTACAGCCTCATCCAGCTCCTGTTTTGTATATACATGGCGGGTATGGATTTCAGGAGTCTTATCCATTACAATCTGATATCCTTTTCCTTCGTCTGTGGAACGGATAATGCTTCGTAATACTTCATGACGCATCACGATGGCTTCAAGGGCTTGGCATAGCTTCGGAATATTGACTTTCGCATCAAGACGAACCGCCATAGGAATATTATACGCATTGCTTCCGCCTTCGTAGTTCTCAATAAACCAAAGCCTTTCCTGGGCAAAGGATAGCCGCTGTTCTTCCGGAGAAGATACTTTTACAGGGGCTATAACTTCCTGCTCACTGATGTTTTCACCGGCTAAGGCCTCTGAAAGGGAAGCTACCGTTTTATGGGTAAATACAACAGCTACATTTACTCTTATATCCAGCACCTTTTTAATATTGCTGATCAGCTTGATGGCCATGATGCTGTTTCCTCCCAGTCTGAAGAAATCATCATGGATGCCAATGCCTGAAGCATTCAGCCCAAGGACATCTGCATAGATCTGACATAGTTTTTCCTGTAGCTCATTTTCAGGAGCTGTATATGTTTTTTCACCTGTGAAATCCGGTTCCGGAAGTGCTCTTCTGTCCAGTTTACCGTTGATGGTTACAGGAAGCGATGTTAAATGCATAAATACGGCCGGGATCATATATTCCGGTAAAGCCCGGGACAGGAATGCTGTAAGAAGATCCGGTTCTATGGCCGTTTCAGAAACATAATAGCCTGCCAGATATTTCATTCCGGCATTATTTTCCCTGGCCAATACTACGGATTGTCTTATTTCCGGATATTGCAGCAGTCTGCTTTCTATCTCTCCAAGCTCTATCCTGTAGCCACGGATCTTCACCTGGAAGTCATTTCTGCCGATATACTCCAGCTCCCCGCTGGCATGATAGCGTACTAAATCTCCTGTCTTGTAAAGGATTCCATTTTTACCTTTTTCTTTTTGTTCAATGGTCTGGAATGGATTAGTGATGAAGCGCTCTGCCGTGAGCTCCGGCTTATTCAGATATCCTCTGGTAATTCCTTCCCCACCGATATAAAGCTCACCAATAGCCCCCACAGGTACCAGACGAAGATGATTATTCAATACATATACCGTGGTATTATTAAGCGGCCGCCCGATATTGGTGTTCTTTCCTTCGGGATTAACAACGGAGGTGATGGTCACTTCCGTAGGTCCATAGGAATTTACCAGCCTGAAGTTTCTGCCGCTTAATTTCTTAAACAGATCTGCCGGCATCGCCTCTCCTCCTGAAATCAGTGTGCGAAGGTTTTTAACGCGGGTAAAATCTATGCTCTGTAGTACTGTCGGGGTAAGGTGCACATAAGAAACATTGTGCTGATTAAGGGTCTGTATAAATGTTTCTTCGTTGAGTACCTTCTGATTTTTTATAAATAATAAGCTGTTTCCTTTCAAGATGGCAAGCAGCATTTGCTGGATGGAGGCATCAAATATGTAATTGGCAAACTGAAGGATCACTTCTGTATTTCCTAACTGATAACGGGAATACAGGTCTTCAATCAGGTTGATCACTCCTTTGTGCTCTACCATTACTCCTTTTGGCTGCCCTGTTGTTCCACTGGTGTAGATGACATATGCAAGATGGCTTGACGTAACCTGTGTTACAGGATTTTCAGTTTCCGATCTTTCAAGTTTCACAAGCATGTCTTTGCTATCCAGCAGGATCGTTTCTGTCTTTCGGGACATTTCCAGCTTTTCTTCTACCTGTTCCTGGGTAAGAATAATCTTCGCCCCGGTGTCCTGAAGGATATGCTCAATTCTGTCGGCCGGATAGGTAGGATCCATCGGAACATAGGCTGCTCCTGCTTTTAATACGGCCATAATGGCGATCAGCATATGCTCTGAACGTTCAAGGCATAACGGAACCAGATCATCGGGCTGAAGACCGTAAGTCTCCATAAGATAATGGGCCAGGCGGTTGGCTCTCTGATTCAGCTCCCGGTAGGAAAGTTTTAAATCCTGGAATATCAAAGCGGTATGATCCGGAGTTTTCTCCACCTGTTCCTCAAACAGCTTATGAATGGTATATTTCTCAGGATAAGATGCTTCTGTAGCATTCCAGTCTATTGTTATCTTCTGATGTTGCTCTGATGTAAGGTAGAACAGGTCTTCGGACCTGATACCGGAAGTATCCAGGATCTGTTCAAGGATCGTTTTCATTCCCTGAAGCAGCTGCTCCATCATTTCATTTTCAAATAAGAAGCTGTCATATTTGATCTTTAACAGCACCTCATCTTCATTTTCGTAGGCAACAATTCCTAACGGATAATCCAGGCGCTCTACGGATTCTTTTAATACAAAGCCTAATGTCCCCAGCTCATTATCTTCTTCTCCGTTGGGTACCGGATAGTTTTCATATACGAATAAACTGCTGAAGATCCTGCGTCCATCATGCTGAAGGCTTGCCAGGTTAACACTGCTATGTGTATTAAGCTCACTGATTCTATGCTGTATTTCTGCTATGATATCGATTACCTTGCCTTCTTCATGGTTCACAATCAACGGCAATGTATTGATATAAAGCCCTACTGAAGATTCTATCCCATCTACCGGAATGCTTCGTCCGGATACGGTAGTTCCTACCACCGTTGTAGCGCTATTGCTGTATAAGCTGAGCTGTTTATGCCACAAGAACTGAAGTACGGCATTGACTGTAAGCCCGTTATCAGACGTGAACTTTTTCAGCTTCTGATACCGCTCTCCTACAATCAGCATCTTTACCGCCTGATGGTCTACAATATGCTTATATTCAGCGAGATCGATATGCTTCTGTGATTCTTTCACCAGGCAATTCAGGTTTTCCTGATCTTCCAGAAGGCCCATATAGTTTTTCCAGAAGTCCCCGTTTTTATCTTTGTTTTCCTGAAGGTATTTCTGGGCTTCGGCATAGGCCATATCCGGGGCCGGAGCAAGGGTCTTTCCTTTGATTAATGCAAGGTACGCCTCATGAATCATGGTCAGGAATACAGGCATACTCCACCCGTCAAGGATAGCATGGTGATTGCTGAAAAGGCAGGTATAATGTTTCTCTGAACGCTTGAACAGGTAAACTCTGAAAAGGCTTCCTTTAGACAGGTCATATATCTCAAAACGGTCTTTTTGGGTGATCTCTGCAATGAGGGACTCCTGATTTTCTTCCACCATGTCCTGAATATCCTGATAACGCCAGTCCAGTATCCCTTTTTTATCAATAACCTGTACAATCTCTTCGCTCCATTCAAATCTAAGTCTCAGTGTCGGAAGCTGCTCCTGGGTATATGACCACGCTTTTTTAAGCATTTCAGGGCTGATCTCAGCGAGATAATCCCATACAATCTGTACTCTGTATGCATCGTCTTTATCTCCCTGGCTTAAGGCATGGTACACAAATCCTTCATGCAAGCTGTTGGCAAGGTAAACGCCTTCAACTTCTCCTGACTCCTGGATCTGCATCAGCTGTTCTTTTCCAACGATATTTCCTGTATCTGAAGGAGTAAGCCAGTTTCTGTTTTCATTGATCAGTTCATCAACTGTGCGTTGAATATATTCTTTGAATTTTTCCGTAAGAAGATCAATTTGCTTCTGCGAAAGGTATCCTGAAATTCCGAAACGAAGCTGTCCGTCTGCAATGGCACCGTTTACCGTAATGATGTCATTGTCACGGTTGCGCTCACCCATAGATTTTCCGCTGTCTTCTCCGGCAATGTACCATATTTTCTCTCCTGTACCTTCTTCCTGGTCAAGCTGGCCGAGATAGTTGAAACTGATCTTCGGAAGCTCTCTCTCCGTATAGCCAATAAGGCTTCCATAGCCAATCCCGTTATTTGGAATGCTTCTCAGCGATTCTTTGGTCAGAATCACGGTATCTTTCACATCGTTGCCTGTTTTCAGAAGAAGCGGATACATGGAGGTAAACCAGCCAACGGTTTCTGTAATGTCCATATTTCCGAATATGTCCTCCCGGCCGTGACCTTCAAGCAACACGGCATGGGCAGAGGCCCCGGTAAGGTCTGAAAGCGCAGAGGCCAGTGCAGATAACAGTAAATCATTGATCTGAGTATGGTATACGTGATGTACTTCCCTGATCAGCTTTTCCGTATATCCGGCATCCAGCATAAGATTGGAAGAATGATACGCTGAAGAGGATAATGCCGTCAGCGTATTATTGCTTTCCGCTACGGTTCCTGTAATCGTACTCCAGTATGCAAGTTCTGATTCTCTGGATTGCGGATCTTCAAGCTTATACGCTTTTATAGCTTCGATCCATTGACGATAGCTGCTTCCTTTTACCGGAACTGCAACGGTATTTCCTTTTTCAAGGGTCTGATAAATATTTTTTAAGTCTTCCGTAATGATCCTCCAGCTTACGGCATCTATGATCAGGTGGTGAAGCCCAAAGAAGATCCTTGCACTTCCATCTTCATATCCTGTTATATATCCTATCTGGAATAGCGGCCCCCGCTCTATATCAAACTGTGCCTGCCATTCCGTAAGGATACCTGAAAGCGTTTCCGGCTGTATTCCTGAAACATCCAGGTATTTCAATTCCGGCAAGGTGCTGACCCCGTATTGCTGGGTATATTTTCCGTTTTCTTTCGGATAGTGAATCCTGAAGGCATCATGCTTTTCAATAAGCAGCTTTACGCTTTGCTCAAGCAAATCTCTGTTCAGCTCAGGAACTTTTATCAAAAAGGACTGGTTCCAGTGATTCAGGTCACCAATATAGCCTTCTTCCACCAACCGGAAGAACCATTCCTGAATCGGAAGAAATGATAAAGTCCCTGTCAGCTGCCCCTGCTCTGTCAGTAGACGGGTTTGCTCTTCTTTTGCTTTATTTTCGATCAGTTCGGAGATATTCTGTACTGATTTTGCAGCAAATACGTCTTTAACACTGATCCTTATTTCTAAACGCTGTCTAATCCTGCTCACCAGCTGAATGCTGATAATACTGTCACCGCCTAATCTGAAGAAATCATCATGAATACCAATTTCTGAAGTGTTCAGACCAAGGACTTCGCTATAGATCTGGCATAGTTTTTCCTGCAGCTCAGTCTGCGGAGCCGTGTATTCTTTTCCGCCTGTAAACTCAGGTTCAGGAAGCTGTCGTCTGTCCAGCTTACCATTGATGGTCAACGGCAATGAGGTTAAATGAACAAAGGCTGCCGGCACCATATATTCCGGCAATACCCCGGATAAAAATGCAGTGATTTTTTCCACTTCCAAGGCAGAACCGGAAACGTAATAACCTACCAGGTATTTCACTCCTGCCTTATTTTCTTTGGCAAGAACTACAGCTTGTCTTACTTCCGGATATTCCAGCAACCGGTTTTCTATTTCCCCTAATTCTATTCTGTAGCCCCGGATTTTCACCTGGAAGTCATTTCTTCCGATATATTCCAGCTCTCCGTCCGGCAGATAGCGTACCAAATCTCCTGTTTTGTACAAAATTCCGTTTTTCCCGTTTTCTTTTTCTTCTAAAGTCTGGAACGGATTCTCAATAAAACGTTCGGCTGTAAGTTCCGGTCTGTTCAGATACCCTCTGGCAATTCCTGCTCCACCTACATAAAGCTCTCCTACGGCTCCTGCAGGAACAGCTCTAAGCTGTGAATCAAGGATATACATAGCCTGATCCGGTATATTTACCCCGATTAAGGAAGCTTTATCCAGGTCTTCTACGCTCAGTTTTTTATAGGTAACATGGACGGTGGTTTCGGTAATTCCGTACATATTAATCAATTCAGGTTTTGAACGGTAACGCTCATACCATGGCTTTAAAGAGGCAAGATGTAAGGCTTCTCCCCCAAATATCACATAACGTAACCTGCTCAGCTGCTCTTGGCGTCGAAGGGCTATATCAATAAACTGATAGAAGGCAGTCGGAGTCTGGTTTAATACGGTAAGCCCCTCTTTCAGACATAAACTGAAGAATAAATGGGTATCCTTTGTCTGTTCTGAAGACGGCACCAGAAGTTTTCCTCCATACAGCAGGGCTCCCCAGATCTCCCATACACTGAAGTCAAAGACATAGGAATGGAATAAGCTCCATACATCCTGGTCATTAAACTGATACCAATGATCGGTTGCACTGAAAAGACGTACTACATTCCGGTGTTCCTGCATTACTCCTTTAGGCATTCCGGTGGTTCCACTGGTATAGATCACGTAGGCCATGTGGTGTGGCTCTACCCGGGTTACCGGATTGGAAATACTGCTGCTTTCAAGAGCTTCTGCCATTTCCGGACTGTTCAATATAAGCATGTCCGCCTTTTCACCGCATGCTTCTTTAACGCCTGGCGCCGAACTGTTATGTACCAGGACTATTCTTGCGCCTGTATCATCGAGAATATGTTTGATTCTTTCTACCGGATAGGCCGTATCCATCGGAACATAGGCTGCTCCGGCCTTTAGGACGGCAAGGACGGCAACAAGCATATCTTCAGAGCGTTCCAGGCATAATGGCACCAGGTCATCCGGCTGAAGATCATAGGTTTTGATCAGGTAGTTCGCCAGACGATTGGAGCGTTCATTAAGCTCCCTATAGGATAATCTTACATCCTGATACACTACAGCGGTATGGTCCGGAGTTTTTTCAGCCTGTACTTCAAATAGGCCGTGAAGGGTACTTTCATCAGCATAATGGGTTTCAGAAGCCCATAATTTTGATACGGATCGCTGCTGTTCAGGGGAGATAAGGATTAGCTCTGCTAATTTGAGGTCTTGTTTTTGTTTATCTGCTATCTGCTCAAGCATAAACAGATAGGAATTCATCTTATTATTTACCGTTTCTCCGGAGAATACCGACCGGGCATAGTTGAACATTCCGTGAAGGGTCTCATGGCTATCGTCGATCATTGTGGTTATGTCGAATTTAGCAACCTCATAATCCACTTTTCCAGCAAAGGGATGAAGAATGGACTGATGTTCAGAAAGATTGTCTCCAAAGCCCTGAAGCCCGAACATCACCTGGAATACCGGATGGCGGGAAGTATCCTTTTCCACACCAAGTTCCTCCACCAGCTTTTCGAACGGAAGATCCTGATGAGACTGCGCTTCGGTTACAGAACCGGCTATCTGCAGGATAAAGTCTCTGACGCTTCGCTCCTGATCAATCGTTTCCCTTAAAGCCAACGTATTGACAAAGAAACCTATGATATCTTCCAGGCCTGCATGGTGACGATTGGCAATAGGGCTTCCTACCACAATATCATCCTGCCCGGAATAGGCGGAAAGCATCAGGTAATATCCTCCCAGAAGGATACTGAATAAGCTTACTCCAAGATCTTTTGAAAGCTCTCTCAGCTTCTGGCTTTGCTCTTCATTGATCCGGAAATAAATGCTGTCTCCGTCATAAGAAATTTGAGCCGGTCTTTTGGAATCTGATGGCAGATCAAGGTTTTGGAAACCGCTAAGCTTATTTTTCCAGTAATTAATCTGGATATCAAGGCGATCTCCCGTCAGATAATTCCGCTGCCATAGAGCAAAGTCTTTATACTGCGCTTTTAAAGCCGGAAGCTCATGGGCTTTTTCTTCTTTGATGGCATCATATATATGAACGACCTCTTTCAGGAATATGCCTGCCGACCATCCGTCAAATGCAATATGATGAATGACAACGGATAAATAATATTCGTTCTCAAGTTTAAAAATATGGATACTTACAGGCAGCTCCTCTTCCAGGTTGAATGTTTTATTGGCTATTCGGCTTATTTTTTCTTCCAGCTCGGCCATGGTTTTTACTTCCTGCTGACGGATGGCCGGGATGTCGTCTACTACAGCCTGCCAGCCTAAGCCGTCATCTGTCATCCGGATCACGGAGCGGAGCACTTCATGGCGCATTACAACAGCATCCAATGCTTTACACAATGCCTGAAGATCGGTTTTTTCATCCAGACGGAAGGTCATCGGGATGTTATAAGCGCTGCTTCCGCCTTCATAATTTTCTATGAACCAAAGTCTTTCCTGGGCAAAGGATAGTCTCTGCTCTTCCGGAGAGGAGACTTTTACAGGGGTAATGCTGATCTGTTCTTCCTTATTTTCATCTGCCAGCGCATGAGAAAGAGCAGCAATGGTCTTATGGCTGAAAACCGTTGCTACAGCAATCTGTAATCCCAAAACCTGCCTGATCTTACTGATAAGCCTGATGGCCATGATGCTGTTTCCTCCTAACCTGAAGAAATCATCATAAATGCTGATGGCTTCTGATGGAATGCCTAAAACTTCTCCATAGGCTTCAGCCAATTTTTTCTGCAGATCGGTTTCCGGGGCCACGTATTCTTTTCCGGCTGTAAATTCAGGTTCCGGTAATGCCCTTCTGTCCAGCTTTCCATTAATGGTCAATGGTAAAGAAGACAGGTGAACAAATGCCGCGGGGATCATATATTCCGGTAATGATGCCGATAAATGTTCCGAAAGCACCCCTGAATGTATCACTTCATCAGACACGTAATATCCTGCAAGGTATTTCAGTCCTGCCTGATTTTCTTTGGCTAAAACTACCGTCTGCCTGATTCCCGGATATTGCTGCAGCTGATTTTCAATTTCTCCCAATTCGATTCTGTATCCCCTTATTTTAACCTGGAAGTCATTTCTTCCGATGTATTCCAGCTCACCATTGGATAGCCAGCGTACCAGGTCTCCGGTCTTATACAAACGATCGTTTTCTCCTCTTTCTTTCTGTTCTTTGGTCTGGAAAGGGTTGGCAATGAAGAGCTCTTCCGTAAGCTCCGGCCTGTTCAGATATCCCCTGGCAATACCGGCACCGCTGATATACAGCTCTCCTACTGCTCCTTCCGGAACGATACGAAGATGCTGATCCAGCACATAAACACTCATATTATCTATCGGACCTCCAATGTTTAATGGATTATGGTCTTCCCTGTAGTAGTGTAATGTAGAGCATACTGTACCTTCTGTAGGGCCATACTCATTAATGAGGATAATATCATCAATATTCCGGTCTAAAGCCGGGAAGCTTTCTCCTCCTGCGAAAATCAGCCGTAAGCTTGTTCCGTTCTCCACGATATCCCTCAACAGAACCGGCGGAATAAAGGAAGCCTCTATTTTATTTTCATTGATATAGTTGTTAAGCTCTCCTACTGAGGTTCTGAGATCATTGCTGTACAGCCATAAGGTATTTCCATTACAAAGTACCGGGAAAGTCTCGTAAACAAAGGCATCAAAAACATAATTGGAATAGCATCCCACTTCCTGATATTCTTCAAGCCGGTGGGCCTTTATCATGGATCCGATGAGGTTTACCACACCACGGTGCTCAATCATTACCCCTTTAGGAGTGCCTGTTGTTCCACTGGTGTAGATCACATAAGCCAGATTAGTGGATTTTGTACGGGTTACCGGATTATCAGGATCAGCTTTTTCAAGTGTTGCTTTAAAACCGGTTTCATCCAGTACAATTATATTTGAGTGCTTTATTTTATCTGTCGTATTTTCTTCCGCCAATACCATTTTCGCGCCTGTATCTTTCAGAATATGGTAGATTCTGTCTGCAGGATATGACGGATCCATCGGTACATAAGCCGCTCCGGCCTTTAATACCGCAAGAATGGCAATCAGCATGTTTTCTGAGCGCTCCAGGCATAGCGGAACAAGATCATCCGGCTGAAGGTGACAGGCTTCGATAAAGTGGCGGGCCAGGCGGTTGGCTTTTTCGTTCAGTTCTTTATAGGTCAGCTTAACATCCCGGTATACCAATGCCGTCTGATCCGGAGTTTTTTCCACCTGATGCTCAAACAGTTGGTGAATGGTCATTTCTGACGGATATTCCTCACGGGTGGCATTCCAGTCTTCCGTGATTTTTTTATGATTTTCCTGTGGAACCAGATGCAATTCAGAAAGCCTGATTTTTTCATATTCATCGGTTTCCGCGATCTGGTTAAGTAAAAACAGGTAGGAATCCATCATATTTTGAATCGTTTCCCTTGCAAATACCGCTTTGGCATAGTTGAACATTCCATGGATATTTTCTCCATTATCATCGATCATGGTTGTCAGATCAAATTTCGCTACCTGATAGCCTGATTCTCCGTCAAGCGGATAAAATATGGCCTCCTCATCCTGAATAAGGGCTGTTTCATTTTGTAATCCGAACATCACCTGGAAAACAGGGTGCCTTGAAGTATCCTGTTCGATTCCCAACTCATCTACCAGCTTCTCAAACGGAAGATCCTGATGGGACTGGGCCTCTGTAACGGATCCTGATACCTGAAGAATGAAATCTTTAAGGCTTTGTGCCGGGTCTATTTTTTCTCTTAAAGCCAATGTATTGACAAAGAATCCTATAATGTCTTGCAGGCCGGCATGATGTCGGTTGGCAATCGGGCTTCCCACCACAATATCGTCCTGCCCCGAATAGGCTGATAACATGAGATAATAGCCTCCCAACATCACACTGTACAGACTCACTCCAAGGTCTTTGGACAGCTTTCTGAGTTTTTCGCCCTGTTCTGTGGTAAGGTTGAAGTATAAGTTTTCCCCTTCATAAGATATTTGTGAAGGTCTGCGGAAATCGGCAGGCAGATCAAGGTTCCGGAAGTCTTCAAGCCGATTTTTCCAATAGCTGATCTGCTGTTCCAGACGGGCTCCCGTAAGGTAGTCTCTTTGCCATAAAGCAAAGTCTTTGTACTGAATTTTCAATGCCGGAAGCTCAACGGCTTCTCCTTTAACCAGGCTATTGTAAATCACCTGTACTTCATTCAGGAATATATCGGTGGACCACCCGTCAAAAGCAATGTGGTGGATGACGATGGATATATAATTCTGGTTTTCAAGCTTAAATAATTCTATATGCACCGGAATTTCTTCGTCAAGACTGAATACCTTATTGGCGCACCGATTGATATGCCGGTCAAGTTCTTCTCTTGTAGGTACTTCTGTTGTTTTAATTTCAGGAAGCAGGTCTGTAACAACCTGGTAACCTACTCCTTCCCCGGTAGTTCTGATAACGGAACGGAGTACTTCATGACGGTTTACAACTGTTTTTAATGCGCTACATAAGGCATCAATATCTGTTTTTTCATTTAAAGCAGCAGCCATCGGAATGTTGTAGGCATTGCTTCCTTTTTCATATGCTTCTATAAACCAAAGCCTTTCCTGGGCAAAGGATAGTCTCTGCTCTTCCGGAGAGGAGACTTTTACAGGAGTAATGCTGATCTGTTCTGTCAGATGGTCCTCAATCAGGGCTTTTTCCAGAGTAGCAACTGTTTTATTGCTGAATATTTTCGTTACATTGACCTGTAATTCCACACTCTGCCTGATCTTGCTGATGAGCTTGATCGCCATGATACTGTTTCCTCCTAACCGGAAGAAATCATCATGGATGCTGATATTTTCTGCATTCAGCCCCAATACTTCCGCATAGATCTGCACAAGCTTTTTCTGCAGGTCACTCTGAGGAGCCGTGTATTCTTTATTTCCGGTAAATTCGGGTTCCGGCAGCTGTTTCCGGTCAAGCTTCCCATTGATTGTCAATGGTATTGCAGTCAAATGCATAAATGCGGCAGGCACCATATATTCAGGAAGCGTTTCAGACATAAATTCTGAAATCAGACGGGAATCTATGGCTGCATCAGCCACATAGTAGCCTGCAAGATATTTCAGTCCGGTATTGTTTTCTTTGACAAGAACTATTCCCTGACAGATTCCCGGATACTGAAGCAGCCTGCTTTCTATTTCTCCCAATTCTATACGGAAGCCCCTTACTTTTACCTGGAAGTCGTTTCTTCCGATATAATCAATATTTCCGTCCGGAAGCCAGCGGACAAGGTCTCCTGTTTTATAGATCCTGCTGTTTTCACCCTTGCTTTTCTGTTCTTCTGTCTGAAACGGGTTATTGATGAAACGCTCTTCTGTGAGCTCCGGCCTGTTCAGATACCCTCGGGCTACCCCGGTCCCTCCGATGTAAAGCTCTCCTACAGCACCTACAGGAACAGGACGATGAAACTGATCCAGAATGTACACGCTTGTATTATTGAGCGGGCGACCAATGCAGTTGATCTCACGATTGGTATTGACAACGGATGTAACGGTAACCTCCGTAGGCCCATAAGAGTTGACTAACAGGAAGTTTCCTTTTTTCAGCTTATTATGCAGGTCTGTCGGTAAAGCTTCTCCTCCGGAATCTAATATCCGCACGCTTTCTACCGTTGTCATATCTATATTCTGCAATACAGAAGGAGTAACGGGCAGATACGTTACTTTATGCTCCCTTAGTTTCTGTATATATTTCTCTTCATTCAGCATTTCCCGGTTGTCTATGAGCAGTAACTGGCATCCATTCAATAAGCCTAAGAAAATCTGCTCTACCGAGGCATCAAATACGTAATTGGCGAACTGAAGAATAATTTCAGATTCGGTCAGGTTATAGCGGGCATACAGGTCGCAAACCAGGTTTACTACTCCTGCATGCTCTATCAGCACTCCTTTAGGCATCCCGGTAGTTCCACTGGTATAGATCACATAAGCAAGATGGTCTGCCTGAGTTTGGGTAACCGGGTTATCAGCATTACTGTTTTCAAGCTTTTCTATTAGTATTTCATCATCCAGTAACAAGATTTCCGTCTTTCCTGAACGAATTTCATTGAATTTTGATTCCGAACTTTTCAGGGTAACGGCTATTTTTGCCTGAGTATCCTGAAGGATATGGCGTATTCTGTCTGTAGGATAAGTCGGATCCATCGGAACATAAGCTGCTCCGGATTTTAATACCGCTAAAATGGCAATCAGCATATGTTCTGAACGTTCCAGGCATAGCGGAACCAGATCATCCGGCTGAAGGTCATAAGTGCTGTTCAGATAGTTGGCAAGGCGGTTTGCACGCTCATTCAGCTCTTTATAAGATAAACGTACGTCCTGATATACCAAAGCTATACGATCCGGCGCTTTAGCTACCTGCTCTTCAAACATGCTTTGAATTGTTTTATCTGCCGGAAATTCAGTCCAGGTATTATTCCATTCTACCGTTATTTTTTTCTGATCTTCCGAAGTGAGATAATACAGAGCGTCCGAAGTTATTTCAGGATTTTCCAACAGCTGGTTCAGAATGGTTTCCATGCCTTTAAGCAGCTGGTTCATCATACTGCTTTCAAACAGGTGGCCTTCATAGCTTATCACCAGGGAAACTTTCTCATCACGTTCAAAAGCCGTCACTCCTAAAGGATAATCCAGTCTTTCTATCGCATCCCTGAATACAAATCCCAACTTATTATTGTTTTCGTCCTGTGAGACGGGATAGTTTTCATAGACAAACAAACTGCTGAAAATCCTGCGCCCGTCACGCTGAAGCCCCGCCAGATTGGCATCACTATGGCTGTTAAGCTCGCTGATATGATCCTGAATCTTTACAATCTGGTCTTTTACCTTACCTTCTTTGTGGGTGACAATAAGCGGTAAAGTATTGATATAAAGCCCCGCAGAATATTCTATTCCATCAACGGGAAGGTTTCTTCCGGATATCGTGGTTCCTACTACAGTTACTTCAGAATTGCTGTAGATCTTCAATTGGTTGTGCCACAAATATTGCAGTACCGCATTCACGGTAAAGCCATTCGTTTGGGTAAACGCTTTTAATTGCTGATACTGTTCCCCTTCTATCAAAAGCTCTGCGTCCTGATGGTCTTTGATCTGCTTATAGGTTCCCAGGTCAGTATGCCTTTGCGTCTCTTTCAGGAGGCTGGACAGGTCTTCCTGGTCTTCAAGCTGATCCATATAGCTTTTCCAGAAACTGCTGCTGATCTCTTTATTTTGTTGCAGATATCTTTGCGTAGCTGTATACGCGGTATCTGCTTTGAACTCAGGCTGATGATTTCCGTTCAGTTGAAGATACAGCTCATGAACGCTGTTCAGAATAACCGGCAAGCTCCATCCGTCAAGGATCGCATGATGGTTGCTCAGCAAGCAGCTGTAATGGTTTTCTCCCCGTTTGAAAAGGTAAACTCTGAAGAGGCTGCCTTTGGATAAATCGTAAACTTCAAAACGGTCTTTTTGTGTTATTTCTTCAATCAGGGTATTCCGGGCATCTTCGTGCATTCCGCTGATATCCTGATAACGCCAGTCCAGATTTCCTTTTTTATCGATAACCTGGACAATCTCTCCATTCCAGTTAAATCTTATTCTAAGCGAAGGATACCGTTTTTGTGTCAGCTCCCATGATTTTTTCAGGTTTTCAGGGCTGATTTCCGCATAATAATCCCATATTAGCTGTACCCGGTAGGCATCATCCGTTTCTCCCTGATTTAAGGCATGGTATACAAATCCTTCCTGCAAGCTGTTAGCCAGATACACCCCTTCTATCTCACCATCCTTTTGGATGTCTGCAAGCTGGTTTTCTTCAACAATATTATCTACATCGGATAGGGTGAGGAAAGTTCTGCTTTCTTGTGAAAGACGATCAACAATTTCTTCTATTTTTGTTTTAAATGACTCCGAAAACATGCTGATCCGGTCATTTTCCAGATAGCCTGAAACCCTGAACCGGAGCTTTCCTCCTATTACAGCTCCATTGATACTGATATAGTAAGGATCTTTATTTTTGGCCCCAATGCTCAGTCCGCTGTCTTCCGCTGCGATAAACCAGCTTTTCTCTTCTGCTTCCTGATCCAGCTGCCCCAGGTAATTAAAGCTGATCTTAGGCAATTCGCGCTCCGTATAGCCTATCAGGCTGCCATAGCCAATCCCGTTGTGAGGAATGCTTCTCAGGGATTCCTTGGTCCTAACAATGGTTTCATCTAAATTATCGCTTTTCTTTAAAAGCAATGGATACATGGAGGTAAACCAGCCTACGGTTTCTGTAATATCAAGGTTACTGAAGATCTCTTCACGGCCATGACCTTCCAGAACAACGGAATGATCTTCCTGTCCGGTAAGCTCCGAAAGCGCAAGCGATAATGCAGAAAGCAGCACATCACTGATCTGCGTGTTGTATATATGATGAACTCCTCTGATTAGCTTTTGGGTGGTTTCTTCGGATATGATCAATTGATCCTGTCGGTAACTTTCACCTGTGAAGTTTGCCAGATTTCTGTTATTCTCCTCAACAGCGTCTGCAATCGTATTCCACAGTGAGCGCTCCTGTTCCCGGAACGCCGGATCTTCAGATCCGTATGTCTTCACAGCTTCTGCCCACTGGCGGTAACTGCTTCCTTTGGTACGGGATATTGTATCTCCTTTTTCAAGAGATTGATAAATATTTTTTAAGTCTTCGGTAATGATCCTCCAGCTCACCGCATCAATAACCAGGTGATGGAAAGCAAAATAAATCCTTGCACTGCCATCCTGGTAACCATTAAGGTATCCGATATTATACAACGAGCCGCTTTCAATATCAAAATGAGACTGCCACCCGGTAAAAACCTTAAATAATTCTTCCTCATTCAGACCGGAAACATTGAGATAATGGATTGATGGATCTTTTACTTCCCCATACCGTTGAACGTATTCTCCATCTTTGTTATGATATTGAAGCCTAAGGGCATCATGTCTTTCAACCAGGTATTTTACAGATTGTTCCAGCAGTTCCTCGTTAAGCTCAGGCACATGGATCAGGAAGGCCTGATTCCAATGATTAAAATCTTCTAAATATCCTGATTCAATCTGCCTGAAGAACCATTCCTGAATGGGTAAAAGCGGAACTTCACCTGTAAGGATCCCCTGTTCCGCTACAATGTAAGCCTCCTCTTTTTCCTTTCTGCTTTCTATTAATAACGCGAGAGAAGCTGTAGTCCGGGCCGAAAAGACATCTTTAACGCTTAATCTTACTGCCAGCTGCTGGCGGATTCTTCCTACCAGCTGAATGCTGATGATACTGTCTCCTCCCAACCTGAAGAAATCATCAT
>NZ_JBGCUR010000041.1:0-23957 GCF_041361455.1 Chryseobacterium gossypii
GTAATCTTTTTTTCCTGCAAAATGATTTTTTCGGATCCGGATTCTGTTTTTTCAATTTTGAAAAAAAGGTAAACAATCTGGGGGTTGCTCTTTGCAAGACCCATTCCGGTACTGTCTGAATTCTGAACTGGTAAAAAATTACACAACAGAAGCATGGGAACAACAAAAAGAATAAGTAAATTTTTCATGGCGATATTTTTGTTTAAGTTAAGAAGTTTTTTCAGCAATAAAAAATTTAGAAATCATATCTTTGGACTGATGATTTCGGAAAAAATAATTTTAGGTATCGACCCCGGGACTACGGTGATGGGTTTTGGCATTATTTCAGTAAAAAAAGGCCAGATGGAGATGATTTCCATTCACGAGCTTTTATTGAAAAAGTATCCCAACCACGAGACCAAACTTAAATATATCTTTGACAAGACTTTAGCTTTGATTGACGAGTTCCATCCTGACGAAGTAGCTCTTGAAGCTCCCTTTTATGGAAAAAACGTTCAAAGTATGCTGAAACTTGGCCGTGCACAGGGAGTGGCTATGGCTGCAAGCCTGTACAGAAATATCCCTATTACGGAATATTCCCCAAAAAAGATAAAAATGGCCATTACAGGAAACGGAAACGCAAGTAAGGAACAGGTGGCGGGAATGCTCCAAAACCTTTTGAAGCTCAAAGAATTTCCTACCAAATACCTGGATGCTTCCGACGGTCTGGCTGTGGCTGTCTGCCATCATTTCAATTCCGGAACCATTGCTGATGCTAAATCTTATACCGGCTGGGAAAGCTTTCTTAAACAAAACCCCGACCGGCTGAAATAGCCAGGCTATTTACCTTTATATTCTTTGGGATCAACGGAAAATTCTGCGAGCTGTTTTCCATTTTTGTCATAATAGACGTATTGCAGAGTAACATCATTATCCCTGAATTCCTTCATATCCGCAGAAGTTTTTATGGCATTCAGTGCTTCTTCCTTTGCTTCTTTCTTAAAGCTGCTGATATTGGCTTCCGTCACATTTTCTTTTACATCTTCTACTAAAGTATAGTTGTATTTGAAAATTTTTCCGGCTTTTGCGGAAACACTGTCCAGACGCACCCCTTCACTAAGGGTTTGGGGAGTAAGTTTATTCATACTTGCGGCGGCTTCCCTGAGTTCATCGTCGATGGTTTTCTCTTTGCTGCATGAGACCAGAAGGCATACTGCGAAAATTGATAAAAGATTTGACAGACTTTTCATATCTATTATTTTTGGAATTGATAACTTAAAGATAATAATTTTTTCAACAAGTAATTTAATATTCTGAATACCAATTATTTATCATTTACACTGAAATTACTTGGCAAAACATAATACTATCTTTAACAATGGTACGATTTTTAGTATTACATTTGTAATAAATTTTCAATAATGAAAAATAAGCAACAAACTATAAATCAGGCGAATCAAAAGATTAATTGGTTCCAGAAATTCCTGATGGTATGCTCCGGAGGGAATATTCATATTTTAAGAAAAACTCCCAGTGAATGGAACAAGTTTTCAGGGATCGGGGGTATTGTTCTTTTCACAGCTGTTTTTGCTACTCTTTCCGCAGGCTATGCCATGTATACGGTTTTTGATAATGCCTGGGCAGCGGTAGGTTTCGGGATCTTATGGGGATTGATGATTTTCAATCTGGACCGTTATATTGTTTCTTCCATTAAAAAGACAGGAACATGGTGGAATCAGATCCTGATGGCAATTCCCCGTTTGGTTTTGGCCACGTTTTTAGGGATTATCATCTCAAAACCTTTAGAGCTTAAGATCTTTGAGAAAGAGGTCAATAAACAGCTCAATACGATTATTCAAAGAAATAAAAAGCAGCTACAGGCTGAAATGAACGGGAGAATCCTGCAACAAAGCGGACCTTTTGAAACAGAGAAGAAACAGATCTCAGACAAAATCGCACAGTATCAAAGATCTTATGATTCTGCTTCTGTAGAACTTGAAAAAGAGATTTTAGGAAAGCAGTCAGGTTTAACGAGCGGCAAGGAAGGCTTCGGGCCTAATGCCAAACGTAAACAGGAGCTCAAGGAACAGAGAAGACAGGATCTGGAAAACTACCAGAAACAGGTAGCTCCAAGGCTGGAATATCTGGACAGGGAAATCTCTAAGGTCTATACCAATCTTGAAACCGAAAGAAAATCCACCGAAACGTTTGAGGATAAGTTCAACGGCTTTGCAGCTAGGTTACAGGCCCTGGATGAATTGGGAAAAAACTCTGCAATCATCGGTTTAGCTGCAACTTTTATCATGGGGCTATTCATTTGTCTGGAAATTTCACCGGTATTGGTTAAGCTGATCTCCGCTGTAGGTCCTTATGATTATCTTCTGGAAAAGACTGAGAATGCTTACCGTTTGTATTCCAAAGAAAAAATTGAAAAGGGGAATGCTCTTACAGATTTCCGCATCGAAGATTTCAAGGATAATCTGTACAAATAAAATATTTTAATATCTATTAGCCTTTCAGAATTTCTGAAAGGTTCTTTTTTGGTAAGGAGGAACATTTTTTGCAGAAAACAAATTATGCCATCATCAGTAGTCAATCATTATCTGTATAACCCCGAAACTGAAATATTGCGGATCATATATCAGTCAGGGGCAGTCTATGATTACCTGAAGGTACCTTTTGACATTGCAGATAAATTTGGAGCAGCCAGATCCAAAGGTCAGTTTCTGAATAAGGTAATCAAGCCCAGATTTGAATTCAGAAAAATCAAATAACTTTTATTTTTAAATATTCTTTTCATAATAATCAAATACTTATCGTTATTTTTATTGCGTACTTATTTAACCAAATCCAAGAAATATGATATTAGAAAAAGGAACTCCGGCACCGGACTTTGAACTTCATTCCACTCCGGATCAAAAATTGAAACGTTCTGACTTTTTAGGCAAGAACCTGATCTTAGTTTTCTATCCTGCAGACTGGAGCCCCGTCTGTGGGGATCAGGTAACTTTATAT
Source organism: Chryseobacterium gossypii (assembly GCF_041361455.1). Lineage (NCBI taxonomy): Bacteria > Pseudomonadati > Bacteroidota > Flavobacteriia > Flavobacteriales > Weeksellaceae > Chryseobacterium > Chryseobacterium gossypii. The sequence goes on from NZ_JBGCUR010000041.1 coordinate 2,995, forward strand.
AATGAAATGCTTAGCATTTTCCATAAATATAATGCAGATATTTTAGGAATTTCCGTAGATAGCGCTTGGTGTCATGATGCGTTTATGGAAAACAGAAAACTGCACTTTCCCTTACTGGCCGATTTCAATCCAAAAGGCGAAACGGCCCGTGCATATGGTGTCTATAACGAAGAAAACGGTACATCAAGAAGAGCTTTATTTGTCATTGACAAGGATGGAGTAATCCAATGGAGCTATTTGTCCCCGGACGGCATCAATCCAGGAGCTGACGGAATTATCGATGCATTAGAAAACCTGAACCAAAAACAATAATTATGTCTACATTAAGAATTCCTGTTAGTCAGAATGATCATATACAAGGTAACCCGGACACGGCGAAAATCGTTTTAGTGGAGTATGGAGACTATCAATGTCCGCATTGTGCACATGCTTTTCCACTTGTAAAAAGATTTGTTGAGGAACATGGGGACGAGGTGGCCTTCGTTTTCAGGAACTTCCCTTTGACTGATGCTCATGAATATGCAATGGCGGCGGCAGCGATAGCTGAAGCAGCGGCAAGGCAGGGGAAATTCTGGGAAATGCACGATCTTATCTACAGCAACCAGAATATGCTGAGCGAAGAAATGCTTAAAGAATGCGTGAAGGCTTTACAGCTTAATTTTAACACCATAGAGAATGATATCAATACAGCAGTGCTCCAGGAAAAGATTGAAGCTGACTTTGAAGGGGGTGTAAGAAGCGGGGTCAACGGAACGCCTTCATTTTTCGTGAATAATCAGAAATGGGAAGATTATGACGGGACTTATGATTCGTTTCTGGAATTGCTCTCTTAATATCATGTCACAGACAGGCTTTTTATAATCTCCGGCATATCTGCCAAAAGAAAGGCCATGCTCGTCGCATGGCCTGAGATTATATTTCATTAATGATAATTATAAAGAATAGTTCGGGGCTTCCTGAGTGATAATAACATCGTGAGGATGGGATTCCTTTAATCCGCTTCCCGTAATCATTACCATTTTAGTATCTTTCTGCAGGGCCTCAATATCTTTAGCACCACAGTATCCCATACCTGCTCTTAAGCCTCCCGTAAGCTGGAAAATCACATCTTCCAGTTTTCCTTTATGCGGCACTCTGCCTTCAATTCCTTCCGGAACGAATTTTTTAGCCTCACTCTGAAAGTATCTTTCTTTTCCACCTCTCTTCATTGCAGAAAGGCTGCCCATCCCCTGATAAGACTTGAATTTTCTGCCCTGGAAAATGATCTCTTCACCCGGAGCTTCATCAGTTCCTGCCAAGAGAGATCCCAGCATTACGGCTCCCGCGCCACTGGCAATAGCTTTAACGATATCTCCTGAAAGCTTGATACCACCGTCTGCAATTACCGTTACATTTTTAGATTTGGCATACTCATAAACGTTATAGATAGCGGACAGCTGAGGTACTCCCACACCTGCAACTACTCTGGTCGTACAGATAGATCCGGGACCCACTCCTACTTTGAGTACATTCGCTCCTGCTTTAATCAGATCTTTTGCCGCTTCAGCAGTTACAATATTTCCACCTACGATATCCAGATCAGGATATGCCTTTCTTATTTCTGAGATCTTATCCAAAACACCTTTGGAATGGCCATGGGCAGAGTCTATGGCTACAATATCAACTCCTGCTTTTACCAGAGCTTCAATTCTGTCTAAGGTATCCTCTCCCACACCTACGCCTGCCCCTACGATAAGGCGGCCGTTTTTATCCTTGTTGGCATTCGGATATTCCAGCTGGTTGTCTATATCTTTAATCGTAATCAATCCTACCAGCTTATTATCTTTATCTACAATCGGAAGTTTTTCTACTCTGTTTTTAAGAAGGATCTCTTTAGCTTTTTCAAGATTGGTATCCTTATCGGAAGTGATCAGATTATCTTTCGTCATAATCTCTTCAACCTTCATATCAAGATTCTCCTGATATTTGACATCCCTGTTGGTAATGATCCCGATTAAGGTATTTTCGGCATCCACCACCGGAAGACCTGATATTTTATATTTGGCCATCATGTCTTTGGCCTGTCCTAAAGTGTGATCTTTTGAAAGGGTCACAGGATCCGAGATCATTCCGTTTTCGGAACGTTTTACACGGTTTACCTGTGCAGCCTGCTCGGCAATAGGCATATTCTTGTGAATGAAGCCCAAGCCTCCCACTCTGGCTAAGGCAATAGCCAGCTCAGCTTCTGTAACGGTGTCCATTGCAGCAGATACTATCGGGACATTCAGCGTAATTTTGTCGGTAAGTTTTGACTTTAATGAAACCTGGTTAGGTAAAACTTCTGAATAAGAAGGGACTAGAAGAACGTCATCAAAAGTGATGGCTGTCTCTACAATTTTGTTATGAATAGACATCTTTACTTTCTTTGCAAAATTAGACTATTTTACCGAGACTAAAAAATTCTTTTCAATAGTTTAAATAAAATTTAATAATCCATAACTTAAATCAAAAAACCGTTCCCATTACAGAAACGGCTTTGTACAAAATAAAATTAGTATATGAAAGCTACTTGCTAGTTTCAGCTATTAAATAATTTCCAATTCATCAGACCTTTTCATATGGATGAAAGTGTCTTATTTATCCGAAGCGGAATTAATCATTCTGGAGATATCATCCGGAGTAAAATTTCCTTTTACATCCACGAATACCAGGTCCTTATCGGAATTTACCGTGATCAGCATATTCCTTATGGCTTCACCTTTCTGCTTTACGCGTACATTTACATTGTCACCGTTATGCTTTATCGTTGCCCAGTCTTCATAATTGTTGTCATTCAGATATCTGGCATAATCTTTCAGCATGGTCTTATCACCATTTTCCACGGTTAAAACTCTTATTTTTGAAACCTTATTCACCAGTTTTATCAATTCCTCATCCTCGCCATCTTCTCTTAAAGCTTTTTTAATGTAGGGTTTTGCCAGAAGCATAGGTACATTGATGCTTACAAATCTGGCTCCTTTAAAATCATAATCGGAATCAAAGAAAGCCATATTCGGTTTTTCCGAAACGATGCAGGACTGAAGCAGAAACAGCGTGCAGATGATCAGAAAAGTGTTCTTCATAATTTTCATAGCAATAGTTTTTAGTTGATTTGTTTTAAAGAGCCTTTTGAATTTTTGTCAGAAATTATCTGAGGGGCTCCTTTATATTTTACCAGACCTCCGGAAGATATTCTAACCCTAAGCTCATCAACAGCATTCACAGAAAGGTTTCCTCCTGAGCTGGATTCAGCCTGCACATTATTGGTCCTCAAATTATCCGCCTTACAAAGCGCACCACTGCTGATATCAAATTCAGCTGAACCGGCCTGCCCTTCAAAGGTTACGTTTGATCCGCTGGAGCCTTTGAATACAATGCTTTTAGAGTTGATATCTGCTCTTACATTGGATCCTGAAGTTGCTTCTACATTGGTTGCATTTGAGATATTAAACTTTCCATTGATACTTGACCCGGAAGAAGCGTCAATGCTAAGGTCATTCTCATTGACAGCGTTTACTGTGGTAAAGCTTGCTCCTGAGGACGTTTTAATAGTATTGATCCGGGGAGAGGATACATTCACATTTAAATTTTTAAACCTCAAATTTTTCAGTCCTTTATTGTCAACGTATATTTTTAAAATACCATCTTCAACTTTGGTAACGATATATTGAAGTTTATCAGCATCTGCAATGACCTTCACACTTGCAGGACTTTCCTGCTTAAAGACCACATGCACCCCTGTGCTCGCATAAATACCGGAAAAGTCTCCTACTTTCCTGCTCTCACCATTCAGATAAGATGAGGTATTTTCCGAAGTCAGGCCGCTTTTAACATTGGTAACCGGATTGGTCCTGGTTTCGCTTGAATTGATGATCTTGTTCACATCATCCATAGAAAGCTTTCCGTCCAGCTTCACTAAAATATTTTCTCCGCTGCCGCCATCAATGCTCAGTAACAGATCATCCAGGATTCCGTCTTTAGCTTCTGATGAAAGAAATTTTATTTTGGAACCAGAGCTGTTCACCGTCATGATTTCATTATAGTTCAGATTGTTCAGGTAAGAAGATATATCCCGACTTATCTGGGACAAATTATTTTTAACCCTTTTGCCTTCGGCACTGCCTGCATTTTCAGAATTTTCAGTGATCAGAATTTTCAGCCCGTTGATCTTGGACAACAGTGGCTTAATCTGGTCGAGCTGTGAGTCATCAATATTCAGGCTGCTAAGCATTCCGAACATAGGTTTTGCAATCTTAATGGTAGTTACCCCTTCCACTTCCTGATACTTGTCAAAAAGCTTGTCAAATTTGTCTTCCTGCCCATACACATTAAAAAAATGGGAGAAAACAAGTGTTAGTATTATCAATATTTTATTCATGAGTCAATTTTTATTTTTTTAAGATATTATCCGTGCCTGATCAGGAGCAGCATATTTTTCAGAGTTTAGTAATCATCATTCACAACTTTAGGCTGTACCAGTTTTTCGCTAACGTTATTGGCGAATATCTGGAATGAATATTTAGTTACATTAATGGCTTCCTCTACATTTTCAATCCTTTTTCCATTTACGATCACATAGCTGTCCTTGTAGCCTGTGGAGTCTTTTTTAGCCACATTGTATTTTTTATACGAGTTGCTTACAAATCTTGGTTTGGTCTCCTTTTTCAATCTTCCTCTTTTTGGCAGGATCTCATCCAAAACATCTCTTTCTGCCACACTGTTTTCCTGTAAAGCCGAATCTTTTTTTACTCCGGAAAGAGAATCCGTATAGTTGTTCACAGCTACCTGTTCCTGAGGTTCCTGGTTTTCTTCGATGAAGCCCGGCTTTTGCCTCAGCACCTCATCTTTCACCAGTCTGGCCCTGTTTTGTACCTCCGTATTCTGATTATAATTGAATATAAGGCCGATACCGAAAAGCACTACCACACATGCTGCCATCCAGAACCATTTCGGGAAAGAAGGCTTTTTCTTTTCCAGAGGGATGATTTCCGCTTCCTTTTTGCCTTCTGCTTTCTGAAGGAAATCTTCAAAATCCCATTCCATTTTTTCTTCCTTTATAGACTGGAAGATTTCATCGTATTTATCTTGATATTGATCTTTGTTCATAGCTCATCAGTTGTGAGATTTGTTCTTTTACTTTTTGTCTTGCCCGCATAAGGTTTACCCTTACTGCATTTTCTTCCATTTCCAGTATTTCAGAAATTTCCGAAACATCATATTCTTCCACATCTTTTAGATGAATGACCATTTTTTGTTTTTCCGGAAGCTGGTTGATAAATCCTATGATGTGTTCTTTAAGATTGTTGACCTCCATACTGTAAAGCTCTGACCGGTGCAGCTGCATATCTGCGAATCCTAATTTCACATCGTGATGCTTCAGTCTGTTGAGGCATTCATTCCGGACGGCTTTCAGAGCATAAGATTTCAAATTCCCAAATTGTTCGAGTTCATCTTTCTTCTGCCAGAATTTCACCATCAGATCCTGTACTACATCTTCCGCTTCATCACTACTCATGACGAACCTTTTCGCAAAACGATACATCTCGTTTTTGAGAATAAACACCGTATTCTTGAAAGTTTCTTGGGTCATAAGTTTTGTTTCTATAGGTAAGACAATTAAAAATTGTTTTCCATTACATCATAAAACAAAAAAACTTCAAAAAAATGAAGTTTTTTCTATATCCAGGGTCAATATGTATCAAAAATATGTTTCATAATGGCTTTATCAGCGTCTGTTAAAGGTACTTTTCTTCTTGCCATTGCTTTTTCAGCCACTTCATAAGCTTTATCCAGCTTGAATCTTTCATCATCCTTAAAGCCTCCCCAGGAAAAATTTTCCACAAGATTAGGCGGGAATCCTTCCTTAAAGATATTGGATGCTACCCCTACAACAGTTCCGGTATTCAGCTGTGTATTGATCGCCGTTTTAGAATGATCACCCATGATCAGCCCGGCAAACTGCAGCCCTGTATCCTCAAAAGCCTTGGTCCTGTAGCTCCATAGCTTTACCGTTCCATAATTATTTTTAAGGTTAGAAGAATTGGTATCCGCTCCCAGATTACACCACTCTCCGATCACTGAATTGCCCACAAAGCCATCGTGCCCTTTATTGGAATACCCGAAAATAATAATATTACTGACTTCTCCTCCTACCTTGGAATGAGGACCAATGGTAGTCGCTCCATAGATTTTGGCCCCCAGGTTAAATTTTGATCCTTCACAAAGAGCAATCGGCCCGCGGAGATTACAGCCTTCCATTACCTCAGCATTTTTACCGATATAGATCTTTCCGGTTCTCGCATTTATAGTAGAATATTCTATCTGTGCTCCTTCTTCAATGAATATATCTTTTATATCACCCAGCAATCCATTGGTTGGAGACAATTCCTGCGAGGTCCTGCCTTTGGTAAGCAATTCAAAATCAAAATCAATGGCTTTATGATTATAGGTAAAGAGGTCTGTAGGCTTCTTGAAGAAAATGAGCTCCTCCTTAATATCTGTCATCCGTTCAATCTGGCTCAGAGAAAAATCTTTCATATTGATCCTTGCAGCGATCAACTCATCCTCATAAACCAATGCTTCACCCTGCTTCAGGCTCTTGATCTGCTGAATAACATTATCTGTGGGTAAAAAATTGGCTACCAGAAAAAGGCTTTCTTTTTCTTCGGGACCCCTGAACTTTTCCTGCAGGTAATTTTCTGTAAAATAAGAGATGTCCGTATTCTCCAGAATCTTTTGCCATCGTTCGGAAAAGCTGAGGATACCGCACCGCATTTCCGCAACGGGGCGGGTAAAGGTAAGTGGAAGAAAATCTTCCCAGTATTGGGCATCTGAAAATACTAATTGCATTATATGTAAATTACATGTTAAAAAAAGATGCATAATCAGAATGGGACCAGGCCCGGCTTTGATTATGTTGAAGCAAAAATACAAATAGTAAAAATAACATCCCGCTTCAATTCTTAATTTATGGTAAACAAAAAAGTCTTCCGTTTCCGGAAGACTCATTGGTATCTTTTTCAAAAAAATTACTTGGCGAATTTTTTGTATTTGTTCATGAACTTATCTACTCTACCCGCAGTATCAACAAGCTTCACTTTACCTGTGTAAAAAGGGTGAGAAGTTGAAGAGATCTCCATTTTGATCAAAGGGTACTCTTGTCCTTCATATTCAATAGTATCTTTTGTTTCTGCAGTAGACTTGCAAAGAAACATCTCGTCGTTACTCATATCTTTGAAAACAACAAGTCTATAATTTTCTGGGTGAATTCCGTTTTTCATAATACAATTTTTAAATTTTAAAAAAATTAAATTTTGCTTTCGAAATAGTAATGGATATTTCTCTGCTAATTTTAGGTTGCAAAAGTACAACATTTTTTCAAATATACAAATACCGTCTGAATAAAATTTTTCTTGATAAGAAATTCAAAGTATTTTCGTTAAATTTGGAACTTGTTTAAACTTAAATTTCGATGAAATTCAAATTATTACTGGCTTTTTCATTCTGGATGCTCCTCCTGGCGGTATCGTGTAATAAGGATGATATTACTTTTGATGAGCCTTCACAAGAGCTAAGCTTTTCCAGGGATACCGTATTTTGTGATACGGTCTATCACCAGGTCCGTTCCGAGACCTATGCTGTAAAGGTATATAATAATGAAGACAAGGATATTCTGATCCCCCGGATCAGTCTTGAAAAAGGGGCTTCTTCTCTTTACAAGATCAATGTGGACGGGAAGGCGGGATACGATTTTCAAAATGTTCCTTTGAGGAAGAAAGACAGCCTGTATATTTTCGTCGAAATTGCTCCCGAAGCTTCCGGACCTGAAGCTATCGCTGAAGACCGTATTGTGTTCAGCAGCTCCGCAGGGCAGCAGCATGTAACGCTGTTCTCAGTGGTGCAGGATGCAGAATTTTTCATCCAGACCCCAAATAACCCTAATGTGATCAGTAACCATACCACCTGGACCAATGATAAGGCGAAAATCATTTATGGAGACCTTACCATCGATTCGGGGATCACTCTGAATATCCAACCGGGGACCAAGGTATACTTCCATAAAAACAGCGGCATGAAAGTTTCGTCAGGTGCCACCCTGAACATTAATGGTGCCCTGAATAATGAGGTTATCCTGCGCGGAGACCGGAACGATACTTATTATGATACAATTCCTAAAAACTGGAATTCCATAAGAATGGAAGCCAATTCAAACCTGAATATGAATTTTGCAAGGCTTTACGGAGGTACGAAAGGACTGGATATGAGACAGGCCAATGCCACGATCAGCAATTCATTTATCCATACTTTCCAGGAATACGGAATTTATGCCGTAGGCTCCGTGGTCAATGCTAAAAACCTGGTTATGAATAACTGCGGCGAGTCCTGTATAGGGATTTTCAGAGGCGGAAATCACAGCTATGTTCATTCCACCATCGCCAATTATTCGGGATCCATGTATTCTTATAACCGGAACGGGATCTTTGCCACCAATGAATGGACCAATGATAACGGACAGACGGAACAAGGCGCATTACAACAGCTTGACATCAGGAACTGTATTGTATATTCTGACAGGGATAATGCCGTAAATTTTGAGCAGACCCCGGGACAGCAGTTTAATTTCCTGATCCAAAACTCCTTGCTGAAATATTCTGATACCTCTGAAGCAGGTTTTCCTTTTGATAATAACCCCAGCTTTGTGATACAGAGCATCAAAAATGAAGATCCGCTGTTTGTAAATTATTTTACGGCCCATCAGAATTTGAGGGTACAGCAGAACTCACCGGCCCGGGGAAAAGGTAATATTTCCGTAGCAGGAACCGTTCCTTTTGATATCGTGAATGAACCAAGAACCACTAACCCAACCCTTGGAGCTTATCAGTAAATGGAAATCACCAATCTGCAGCAGCAAGTTGACGAATGGATCAAAACCATTGGAGTTCGATACTTCAATGAGCTTACTAATATGGCAATACTTACGGAAGAAGTAGGCGAAGTGGCAAGAATCATTGCCAGAAGATACGGTGAGCAAAGCGAGAAGGAAAGTGATAAGAATAAAGATCTGGGCGAAGAGCTGGCCGATGTACTGTTTGTAACACTGTGTTTAGCCAATCAGACCGGAGTTGATCTGCAACAAGCTTTCGACAGAAAGATGAAAATAAAAACGGATCGCGATAAGGAAAGGCATCAGAATAATGAAAAATTGAAATAGCCGGATGCAGGAAGCCGATGCTTGTAAAACCAGCCTTCCTCTTCTTCCTGTTTGCGGCTGTCAACTTAGAACAATGAAGTTAGAAAAATCAAGATTAATCGGAAACAAAACCATACAGATCAGCGGTTCGAAAAGCATTTCGAATCGTTTGTTGATTTTAGAAAGTTTGTTTAAAAATATACAAATCGGGAATTTATCCAATTCCCAGGATACACAATTGCTGAAAAAAGCATTGTCCGAGAATACTGAAACCGTAGATATTCATCACGCGGGAACAGCGATGCGTTTCCTTACGTCTTACTATTCTATTGCTGAAGGAAAAACCACTATTCTTACCGGCTCGGGAAGAATGAAAGAACGCCCCATAAAAAATCTGGTTACCGCTTTACAAAATCTGGGAGTAGAAATTGAATACCTGGAAAATGAAGGTTTTCCTCCGGTGAAAATTACTGGCAGAAAAATCACCGAAACAAAAGTAGATGTTCCCGCTAATATTTCAAGCCAATTCATCACTTCTCTCCTATTGATTGCCGGAAAACTGGAGCAAGGATTGGAAATAAACCTTGTGGGTGAAGTTACTTCAAGATCTTATATTGAAATGACCTTGGATATTCTGAAAAAATTCGGAATCCAGGCAAGCTTTATTGGAAATTTAATTAAAGTTGAACCTTTTCATGAAAACAACCAATCCTCTGTTATCAATTACGAAGTGGAAAGCGACTGGAGCTCGGCTTCTTACTTCTATTCTTTTGCAGCATTGGGAAGGGAAACGATTCATTTAAAAAGCTTCTATAAAGAATCCACTCAGGGAGATTCTGCCATTGCAAAAATTTATGAAGAGTTTTTCGGGATACAAACGATTCTTACAGAAACAGAACATAAGATTACGCTTCAGCCGGATCCAAATTTCCAGTTCCCGGAAAAAATCGTTCTGGATATGAATAACTGTCCGGATATTGCCCAAACTCTCTGTGTAACTGCAGCCGCTTTGAAAATTTCTTTTGAAATTTCGGGCCTGGGAACATTAAGAGTGAAGGAAACCGACAGATTGCTGGCTTTATATAATGAGTTGCAAAAACTGGGAACTGAAACAGAGATTACAGATACTACCATACAATCTGTCCGTTTCAGCGATCCCGAAGAAAATATTTCTATCAGAACGTATCAGGATCACAGAATGGCAATGAGTTTTGCTCCGTTTTGCCTGATTAAAGAATTAAATATTGAAGATGAAAATGTAGTGGAAAAATCTTACCCGATGTTTTGGGAAGATTTATCTCTGATTTTAAATAAAGAGTAAATGAAAATTTTCCTTACTTTTTTCTCCTTACTTATTTTCACAGTGTTTCAATCTCAGGAACTGAAGGATTTTGCTATCCCAAAAGGGTATGAAAAGGTGCTTGAAGTAAAAGGTGATCTGGATAAAGACGGAAAACAAGAAACGGTTATTGTATATAATACTCCTGAGAAAATTGAACATCAAGGGTTTAAAAGGAAATTTTACATCTTAAAAAGCATTCAGGGAAATTTAAAAATCTGGAAAGAAAATTCAACGCTACTTAATTCAAGTGGAGCTGGCTTTTATCCTGAAGACAATACCCTGGAAATAGAGATAAAGAATCATTGTCTTGTTATTTCCCAGTCATTTTATTCCAATTCGAGGCATACGGATACAGGCAAATATACTTTTCGTTTTCAGAACGGAGACTTTTATCTCATTGGCGCATTCAACAAATTGGAAGACACCTGCGAATTCAGCTTTACCAATGATGTAAATTTCTCTACGGGTAAAGCTATTGTTGATGAAACGTATTCCGAATGTGACGGAGATGAGAACAGAAAAATTCCACAAGATGATCACAAAGAATTTATTCATAAATTCGATACGCTTATAAAAATGAACGATTTTAGGATGGGTGAAAACAAATTCAAAATTCCTAATTCAAAAAAATATTTTACTTACTAATGTCAAAAACTATCATCATCACGGGAACGTCATCAGGAATCGGTTTCGTGTTAGCAGAATATTTCGGAAAAAAAGGTCACAGAGTATATGGCTTAAGCAGAAAGCACACCGAAAGTCAATATTTCACGTCTATTCCTACAGATGTTACAGATAATAATGCGGTACAAAATGCTATCGCACAGGTATTAACAAAGGAAACAAAAATAGATGTTCTGATCAACAATGCCGGAATGGGAATGGTAGGGGCTGTAGAAGATTCTTCAAAAGAAGATATTTTAAAGCTTTTCAACCTGAATTTGGTTGGAGCCGTTCAGATGATGAGTGCCGTAATGCCCAAAATGCGTGAAAACAAATTCGGACAGATCATCAATGTTTCCAGTATCGGAAGTGAAATGGGATTACCTTTCCGTGGGTTTTATTCCGCTTCAAAATCGGCTCTGGATAAAGTAACAGAAGCGATGAGATACGAAGTGTACCCCTGGAATGTGAATGTCTGCTCTCTCCATTTAGGTGATATTAAAACCAATATTGCAGAAAACCGTGTGAGGACAAAAGTTTCTGAACCGTACAAAAACGTATTTGATAAGGTATATGCTTTGATGAATTCTCATGTTGGCGATGGAACTGAACCTTTGGAAGTTGCAGAATATATTGATGCTCTTTTAAATAAAAACAAATGGAAAGCTCATTATTATTTTGGTAAATTCGGCCAGAAAATCGGGGTTCCGTTGAAATGGATTCTTCCTCAGGGAACTTATGAAAATTTAATGAAAAAATATAATAAACTGGATTAGTTTCAGTTTTTAAAGGAGTTTGAGATTGTTTCTGAAAATATTTTTTGTACTGTTTTGCGTTTTTGCTCAGGCGCAGAAGAAGCAATATTGGCTCATTGATTCTGAAACCAAAGTAAAGAAAAAGGTAAAAGATTCCGCAGCAGCAGCAAAATTTCTGGATTCTCTGGCACAGAGCAATTTCTTTTTCACCCGGTTAAAGGAGGTAAAGGTAATGGGAGACAGCACGGAGATCATTTATGACAAAGGGAAGAATTTCAATGAGACCTATGTAAATCTTTCGGATTCTATTGTCCACAAATTAAAGTCCCAAAAGGAGTTCTTTACCAAAAATTTGGATTCTACAAAGAAAAGCATCAACAAATCTTATATTGATGAGGGATATTCCTTCAGCAGGATCAAATCCAAATATAAGGGTCAGAAAAATGGCTATCCTGTGGTGGAGCTTGATATCAACAAAAATGATAAAAGAACAATCGACGGTTTTGTGGTAAAAGGCTACGAAAGGGTACCCAAAAGATTCATCAAAAACCTTGAAAAAGATTTCAAAGGTAAAACATATGATGACCAAAACCTTGTTGCCATTAACAAGAATTTCCAGAGCCACCCTTTTGTTTCCCTGGAACGGCCTCCACAGACTCTGTTCACCAAAGATTCCACAAAGATCTATCTTTTCATGGAAAAGAAAAAAACCAACACCTTCGACGGGGTTATTGGTTTTGGGAATGATAAAACGGATAAATTCACTCTGAACGGTACCCTGAATGTCAATTTCAAGAATATGTTCAATGGTTTTGAAGCGATTAACCTGTACTGGCAGAGAAATCCTGACAAAGGACAAACTTTCGATCTTCAGACGGACATACCCTATCTCTTTAAGTCCAATGTGGGGCTGAACATGAAGGTGAACATATTCAGGCAGGATTCTACCTTTGCCAATGTAAAAGCCCTTCCTGCCTTTTATTATCATATCAATAACCGTAATAAGATCGGGTTTAGGGCAACTTTTGAGACTTCGAGCATTATTGACACCTTATATGTACAGGGTAAAGACTACAACAAAAAAGGGATCGGTATATGGTTTGAAATGACCGAGCCTACGGATATAGACCTTTTCCTTTACAAAACAAGGCTCAATGCAGGATATGATTTTCTTACCACGACCTATACCGCTGATAATATTAAAGCCAACCAGAACCAGTTCTATTTTTTCGGTGAACACAATTATCATATTGCAGGAAATCATTATCTCAATATAAAAGGCGAAGGAGCCATGATGGATTCCAAAGTTGAATTTTCCACCAACGAATTATACCGCTTCGGCGGCTGGAACTCCATGCGGGGCTTTAATGAAAACTCCCTTGCCGCTGATTTCTATTATTACGGAAGTCTGGAATACCGTTATCTCATAGGTAGTCAGGCTTTTTTCGACTTTTTCGGGCAATACGGACAGCTCAATAACAAGACTTTAAATGTAAAACCAAAACTTTACAGTATAGGACTCGGATTCAATTTTTTTATTCCCATAGGATTAATGAGCTTTCAGTTTTCCAACGGTAATGAATTTGGGAACCCATTCAAATTCAACGATATAAAAATACATTGGGGGATTTTAAGCAGGTTCTAACAGCTAACCAAGATAATAAAAAAACAAAAAAAAGCAGTATATCCCGGCTTTTTGCTTTATAATTTCATTAACTTTCCTATAGTCTTTTTCTGAAATCATTATATTTATTTTAATACAGGATTAAAATCCAGGTAATAATGCCCCGCTAAATTTGTCTTCAAAAAAATGAAGAAGACTTTAGCTACTTTTGCAATTCTCTTACTCCCTCTTTATTTAACGGCGCAGGAAGTCAGCATTTCGGGAAATGTAAAATCGGAGAATGGCTCAGCCATTTCCGGGGTGAATATTACCGATAAAAATACCGGGAAATCTGTGGTAACCGATGAGAACGGTAATTTTACCATCTCTGCAAACCCAAAAGATATTCTTGAGTTTTATGCTCCTGATTTTTCAACTTATACGGTTGAGGTTTCTTCAAGGAGGAATTATTCCGTAGTGATGAAAAAAGTAAATGAAAAGCAGATTGAGGGGGTAGTGATCACCGCCTTAGGGATTTCAAAGAAAAAGGAAAAAATCGGATATGCTACCCAGGAAGTGGGTACCAAGCAATTTGAGACCATTACAACGCCGAGTATAGGAAATTTATTCTCTGGCCAGGTTGCCGGTCTGAATGTCTCCAACCCTACAGGAATGCAGCAGAAACCCGTATTTACATTAAGGGGGAACTCCAATCTTGTGTATGTAATAGACGGGGTGATCGTAGAGCCTGAGGTTTTTCAGAATCTTGATCCTAATAATATTGATAATATCAACGTTCTGAAAGGCGCGACGGCATCTGCACTCTACGGATCCAGAGGGCGATACGGTGCCATTCTGATCACTACGAAGAACGCGAAAAAGAAAGGCTTCACAGTGGAATTCTCTCAAAATGTAATGGTTTCTGCCGGATTTACCAATCTTCCTAAAACACAGACCGAATACGGGAACGGCTCCCATGGAAAATATGAATTCTGGGACGGTGCAGACGGAGGGGTGAATGACGGAGATATGATCTGGGGACCTAAATTTGCTCCGGGAGTAAAGATAGCCCAATGGAACAGCCCGATAAGAGATAAGTTCACAGGCCAGGTCATCCCATGGTACGGAACCGTGGCAGGAAGCCAGTACGATGATAAATCCAGATACGAAAGGGTTCCGATTGACTGGAAATACCATGACAATCTGAGCATATTCCTGAAACCGGCAGTGATCAGTAATAACAATTTCTCGGTAAGCTATAGAAATAACAAGGATGTTTACAGGCTTTCAGGAAACTTTATGAACTATGATGACAGGGTTCCCGAATCTTATCTGCAACGCTATGGTATCAATTTTTCATCTGAAAACCATGTGGGAGAAAAGCTGATTTTTGATACCAAGTTTAATTTCAACCAGACTTTCACTCCCAATATTCCGAACTATGACTATAACCCCAGCGGGCATATGTACACCATCCTGATCTGGATGGGAGGTGATGTAAACGGAAGAGATCTAAAGACCCATCTATGGGTCCCGGGAAAAGAAGGAACTGTGCAGGCTAACTGGAATTATGCCTGGTATAATAATCCCTGGTTCGGAGCCGAGTACTACAAAAATAAAAACAGGACGGATATCATCAATGCACAGACAGGTTTGGAATATAAAGCAACCAAAGATTTTTCGGTAAAAGGTAAGATCTCCATTGTTGAAAATCACAATAAACAGGAAATCCTAAGCCCATATTCTTATTTCAATTACAGCGCACCAAGAAGTGGCGGATATATTCTGAATGATACCAAGACTTGGAACCTGAATTACGACGTTCTGGCCACCTATAAGAAAAAGGTTTCTGACAATTTTGATTTCACCGTCAATGCCGGAGGTTCTGCCTTCTATTATAAGAATGTTATAGATAATGCTTCCACAGATGGTTTGAAAATTCCCGAACTTTATACGCTGGATAATTCTATCGGAGCTGTAAAATATTATGATTACCTGAAAGAAAAGCTTATTTACAGTGCTTATTCTACCATTGATATCGGTATTTATAATGCGTTTTTTATTAACGTTTCAGGACGTAATGACTGGTCCTCCACTCTTCCGAAAGCCAACAGATCTTATTTCTATCCTTCCGCATCATTAAGTGCCGTGATCTCCAATCTGGTAAAAATGCCTGAAGCTGTTAACCTGCTGAAGTTATCCGCTTCCTGGGCGAAGGTGGCCTACGATTTTCAGCCTTATGCCATCAGAAATTATTATTTAAACAACAATGGTATTACTTTTAACGGAAATCCTACCTATTATTACCCGACAACACTGAACTATGAAAATTCCCTGAAGCCGGAGAAGACAAAATCCTATGAGCTGGGATTGAGTGCAGGATTATTTGATAACCGTATCACGCTGGACGCCACTTATTTCAGAACTCTGGATTATGATAATATCCTCCAGTTCCCGAGTGCGGAATCTTCGGGCTTTACCTCCCAGTATGTAAACGGAAATGAATATACCACAAAAGGACTGGAGATCTCATTGGGGCTGGTACCCGTTAAAACCAATGACTTCACCTGGAAATCTTTGATCAACTGGAGCACATACAGGCAGGAGCTGACCTCCATTTATGGGAATATGCCGAATTATAACAATATCAAACTGGGCGAAAGGATGGACAGTTACTACGATTATACATGGCAAAAATCTCCGGATGGGAAAGTTATCCTGAATGCGGAAACAGGAATGCCCACAAGGGCTACCGCTCCTACCAATTTAGGGCATTTTAATCCTGACTGGACCTTTGGCTTTAACAATACTTTCAAATACAGGAAACTAAGTCTGAATATCGGGATAGATGGCAGTATTGGCGGGGTAATGAGATCGCAGGTGGTAGAAAAAATGTGGTGGGGAGGGAAACACCCAAATTCTGTTGCCTACAGGGATCTTGAATATGCCAATCCGGGCACATATTATTTTGTTCCGGATGGCGTGAATTATAATCCGGCTACCGGAACCTATACCCCTCACACCAAGGCGATCAGTTTCCAGGACTGGGCTCAGAATTATCCTTACCAGGCAAGGGTGACGGAAAATGAAAGTGAGCTTTTTGCCAATGTTTTTGACAGGACCTTTATCAAGCTGAGATCTGTAATCCTGGAATATGATTTTTCCTATTTGCTGAATCCTAAAGGAATGGTAAAAAGCTTTACCGCAAATATCTCCGGATACAACCTCGCCATGTGGAAAAAATCAAAGAATCTTTATTCTGATCCGGATTACCAGATCAAAAGCGGCAATGATATCCAGGATCCGTCCAGCAGATGGTTCGGCATCGGATTTAACATTAAATTTTAATTATAACATTTCTATCAAATGAAAAATATTATACAATCTCTATTCATTACAGGGCTGTTTGCTCTTATATCATGTGAATCAAACCTGGACACGATTAACGAAAATCCGAATGACCAGGCCAGCATTGATCCCAAATTTCTTTTAACCTATGTTTCAAAATCTGCTTTTCAGGTAAACGGTGACAATATGTATGCATCCAGGATGATGATCGGGACTGATGGTGAAAATGTCTATCAATACATGAAATGGAATGATGCCTCATTTGATGTTTATACCTCCGGACTATTGAACACCGTAAAAATGATGCAGGAAGCGGAAAGAATCAACAACAAGAATTATATTGCCATCGGGAAGTTTTACAGAGCTTATTACTTTTTCAATCTGAGCCTGAAATTCGGAAGTATCCCTTATTCTGAAGCAGTGAAAGGGGAATCGGGCATCACACAACCAAAATATGACAGCCAGGAAGCTGTGATGTCAGGGATTCTGACAGAACTGAAGGAGGCTAATGATCTGATCAATTCCAACGATAAGATAGAAGGTGATATCATTTATAATGGTGATGCCACCAAATGGAAAAAGCTGATCAATTCTTTCCGCCTGAAAATTCTGATTACTCTTTCTAAAAAAACTACAGCCGGAAGTTACAATATTGCCTCGGAATTTTCCTCTGTTGCCGGAAGCCAGCCGATAATGACATCCATTGCTGACAACGGTGAACTAAAATTCTATGATGTGGCAGACAGCAGGTATACCATGTTCAACAATAGCGGTTACGGCTCAAGCTTATATATGGCGAACTATTTTATCAATATGTTTAAAGACAGGCAGGACCCGCGTCTCTTTACTTTTGCGGCACAGACCACCGCTGCAAAGGAGGCAGGAAAGCCTGTCACCGATTTTACTGGCTATAACGGCGGAAATCCTGTTTCACCTTATTCTGATAATGCGGCTTTGGTAGCAGCCAAAAACATTTCCAAGGTAAATGACCGTTTCTACAAAGATGCCACCAATGAGCCTTCTTCCGTATTAAGCTATTCCGAACTGGAATTTATTCTTGCCGAAGCAGCGGCGAGAGGATGGATCTCAGGATCTGCAAAAACACATTATGATAATGCCATCAAAGCAAGCTTCAACTTCTACCAGACCTATGTAAAGAATCCTAATCTCTATTTTTCAGGATTTGACGTGAATCAGTATCTCACTACTCCGTTGGTTGCTTACAATGATTCGGCTCCACTTTCATCTCAGCTGGAAAAAATCTTAACCCAGAAATATATGACGATGTTCCATCAGGCACAATGGACCTCCTATTATGATTATCTGAGAACAGGCTATCCAACCTTTCCTTTACCGACCGGTGTTTCAGCTCCATTAAGGTTCAGGTATCCACAATCTGAATATAATTACAACAGTGCGAACCTCCAGGCAGCCCTTGCATCCCAGTATGGCGGAAATGATAATATCAATTCCAAACCGTGGTGGTTACAATAAGATCAATGTTTAATTTTAACTTATAAAGAAATCGCAGATAAATTAAAGCTATCTTGCGGTTTCTTTCTTATACCATTCGAATGAACAGAAGAGAATTCTTAGAAAAGTCAGGGCTGCTATTGGCCGGCCTGGGAACATCAGGTGCAGTGCACCCTTCTATTTTAAAGGCATTAACGATAGAGCCGGCAATAGGGTCTACCTTTTACGATGCGGAACATATTGTGATTTTAATGCAGGAGAACCGTTCTTTTGACCACGCATTCGGATCACTGAAAGGAGTAAGGGGTTTCCTGGATAAAAGGGCATTTATTAAAGCTGACGGGCATTCCGTTTTCTTTCAGAAAGGACAGAATGGCCAATATGCCGCACCCGCCCGTCTGGATTTAAGAAACAGCAGATCTACATGGATGAGCTCTCTGCCTCATTCCTGGGCAGATCAGCAAAAAGCCTTCAATAAAGGGAAGTATGATCAGTGGCTACAGGCAAAAGCTTCCGGGAATAAGGAATATAAAGATATCCCTCTTACCCTGGGGTATTACAACCGTGAAGACCTGCCGTTCTATTATCAGCTGGCAGATGCTTTTACTATTTTTGATCAGTATTTCTGCTCATCTCTTACAGGAACCACCCCCAACAGATTGTTTTTGTGGTCTGGAACCATCAGGGAACAACAAAACGGAAAGGTGAAAGCTAACGTTCTCAATGAAAATATCGATTATGATAAAAACCGCCAGGCCCATTGGAAAAGCTTTCCTGAAATCCTGGAGGAACAGGGGATCTCCTGGAAGATTTATCAGAATGAGATCAGCCTGCCGAAAGGAATGTCCGGGGAACAGGAAGCATGGCTGAGTAATTTCACAGATAACCCGATAGAATGGTTTCCCAGTTTCAATGTGAAGTTCTCAAAAGGTTATCATCAGAACATCCCTAATATTATCAGCCATCTTGAGCAGGAAATCAAAAAAAATCCGGACAGGAAAGAAAAACTGGGCGCCCTGATAGCCGAATTGCAGGAAGACCTGATCAGGTACCATCCCGATAATTACTCAAAGCTATCCCGGATGGAAAAAAATCTTCACGAAAAAGCATTTACAATCAACTCCAATGATCCTGATTACTGGAATCTGGAGTCCGGGCAGGATGAAAGCGGAGAAAGGCTGGTCATACCGAAAGGTGATGTTCTGTTTCAGTTCAGAAAAGATGTGGAAGAACAAAAGCTGCCATTGGTATCCTGGCTGGTGGCTCCCGAACACTTTTCCGATCATCCCGGATCACCATGGTATGGCGCTTGGTACATCTCAGAGGTTTTAAATATTCTGACCAAAGATCCTGAAATCTGGAAAAAAACAATTTTCATTATTAACTATGATGAAAATGACGGCTATTTTGATCATGTGATTCCTTTCGCTCCACCGGTCAATCCGAAACAGCCTATCGATATAAACGGTAAGGAAGGAGTAGAATATGTGGACGCCAAACAGGAATATATGTTCACCCAACCCTTGAAAGATCACGAGCGGATAGAAGGAACAATAGGGCTTGGCTACAGGGTTCCGATGATCATCGCTTCTCCCTGGACGAAAGGTGGCTTCGTAAATTCTGAAGTTTCAGATCATACCTCGGTGCTGCAGTTCCTGGAAAAGTTTATTCATAAAAAATTGAATAAAGATGTTACGGTAGAAAACATCAGTGATTGGAGAAGGGCAATCTGTGGAGATCTTACATCCGCATTTAATACCTCTGACAGCCAGATCCCGAAAATGGATTATTTAAATCAGAGGGATTATGCCAAAACCATCAATGCCGCTAAAAACAAGCCGGTTCCCGATCTGAAATGGTACTCGGAAGACGAATTAAACGATCTTCTGCTGGAAATCCAGGAAAAAGGTATCAGACCCTCAAATCCGCTTCCTTACCGTTATTACGTCAACATGGAAGACAGCGTAATCAGAATGGTAAACTTAAAAGATACTGGGATACCTTTATTAATTTATGACAGAACCCGGCTTGACAGTAATGATTTTTATTTCTCCTACACATTATATCCTAAACAGGAATTATTTCATCCTATAGACCGTGAGAAATATGATTATGAGGTCTTCGGTCCAAACGGCTTTTACAGGAACTTTAAAGGCGACCGGAAATCCGGACTTGAAATCTTGTTAACAGATCTGCCTGCCAAAAATGAAATAGAGCTTATTTTCAGAGGGAATAAAAACACCGATGTATCTATTACTGACCTGTACGAAATGAGTGAAAAGAAGATCTCTTTACATCAGGCTAAAGAAAAAATGATCATCAACCTCAATAAGACCAAAGGCTGGTATGATTTGAAAGTAACTGCCGGAACACATCTTTGGCATTTTGCAGGCCGGATAGAAACGGGCAAAACATCTGTCTCCGATCCGCACTGGTCTTAATTTTATAATCGTAATCTTACAAATTAGTGTAAGACTTTTATTAAATTGAAAATTGCGAAATCCGATTCAGAATACAAAAAAACCTCATACATGGCTGTATGAGGTTTATTATAAAAACTGGCGGTGACCT
>NZ_JBGCUR010000042.1:0-22187 GCF_041361455.1 Chryseobacterium gossypii
CCCTGCTTCAGTTTGAAGGGATCCGTCAGGCAGCCGTTCTGGTAAAAGAAAACAAGGGAAATATGAAGTACCTTGTTGGGTATTATGTTTCCGATCCGGTAATCGATCCGCGTCAGCTGTCGGAATTCCTGCAAAAAACGCTTCCGGAATACATGGTGCCGAATGTTTTTGTTCACTTGACAGCCTTACCGCTAACCATTAATGGCAAGCTGGACAGAAGACAGCTTCCTGAGCCGGAGTTTACCGGGATATCGGAATACGCAGCTCCGGAAAACGAGCTTCAAAGACAGATTGCAGCGGTGTATGCTGAGGTATTAAGCCTTGATCCGGAAACCATTAGCATTCATGATGACTTCTTCCGAATAGGAGGAAACAGTATTATGGCGATAAAGCTGATCAGCAGAATACAGCAGGAATTAAATATTAAAATTAAAATTGTAGATGTTTTCAAAGAAAGAACCATCAGCAAGCTATCAGCCCTTATTGGCAGATATGGTAAAGAATACAGAACCGTATCCATTCTGAATGCTGTTAATAACAACCCGAATATATTCTTTATCCATCCCGGAAACGGAGGGAGCGAGGTATATCAGTCTCTGTCGGAACAACTGAAGACCCACTTCGACTGCTATGGAGTAGATTCTTACAATCTGTATCATGAAGAAAAGATTGATAATCTGAATAAGCTTGCAGGCTATTATTTAGATCATATCAGCCGGATACAGGAACAGACCGGGCAGGAAGAATATATTTTACTGGGCTGGTCTCTCGGAGGAAATATCGCTTTGGAAATTGCTTCCCAGTTAGAAAAAAGAGGATGTAGGAAGATCAGAGTCTATTTGTTGGATACCATTTTCTATGCTTCAGATGAGAAGTTAGCCAGCTTCCTTTCGCTCCCTTCGGATGAAGAACTGAGCAGCAGACTGGAAATTTCTGTAGACAACAGTCGTTTTATGGCCACCAAGAGCTTTATGTCTGCAGAATTTGCCATTGCCAGAGAGCTGATTTCCAGTAATCTGAGCTTTACAAAAGTAGTATTATTAAAGGCAATGCTGGGCAGTGACGGATTTGACGAATCATTTAACAATTATGTAATGGGTTGTACATACAATAATGTAGATTCAGTCATAGAAGATAAGGAGTTGTTATCAGTATACCCTATTGAAGCGGCACACCAGTCTATACTGGAAAAAGAAGAACAGATCATTGATATCATTAACAAAACAATTGGAAAATAAAAAAGACATGAGAGATCACCGTCTCTCATGTTTTCCTAAAGAAAACAGAAAAGAAACTTATGAACAGAACAGCAACATCAAAACCACAGATATTTTTATTATCCTATGCCGGTGGAGACAGGAGCTTCTTTCGTCCTTTAACGGGAGGACTGCAATCCCATTTTCAGGCTGAGACAACAGAATTTCCGGGAAGGGGCGACCGAGTATCAGATCCCCCTTTAAAAAATAAGCAAAAAGTTGTAGCAGGGGTTTTGAAAACAGATTCAATATGCCAGCTAAATGATACAAAATTATATAACTCATAATCAAAGCCATACTTATGTCTGAAAAAAAAGAACATGCTTTAACCTTTATCTATATTACAGTCCTGATTGATATCATTGGAATAGGAATCATCGGACCGGTATTGCCAACCTTGATTACAAAACTGTTAAATACAGATAATATAAGTATCACTGCCCATTATATCGGATGGTTTATGTCCGTATATGCTTTAATGCAGTTTTTATTCGCTCCTGTTTTGGGCGGCCTAAGTGATAGATACGGACGCAGACCCGTACTTTTATGCTCATTATTAGGGCTCGGAATAGATTATCTCATTCTTGCATTGGCTCCGAATATTGCATTATTGTTTGTAGGAAGAATTATCAACGGAATTATGGGCTCCAGTATGACAACGGCAGCGGCATATATTTCAGATATCAGTACTCCTGAGAAAAGAGGAAGGTATTTTGGCATGATGAGTGCGGTGGCTGGAATAGGAATGATTATCGGGCCGGTAATAGGGGGGACGCTTGGACAATATGGAGAAAGAATTCCTTTTTATGCGGCTGCCGGACTTGGCCTGCTTAATGTTGTATATGGTTTTTTTGTACTTCCGGAATCATTATCAGAAAATAACCGCCGTCCATTTTCCTGGAAAACGGCCAATCCCATCGGAGTAATAAAAAGTCTGGATAAGGAAATATTGGCACCGTCTTTTATTATCGCCTTTATTCTTATCGCCCTAGCAGGGCACTCCGTACAAAGCTCCTGGAGCGTATATGTTATGGATAGATTTAATTGGAAGGAAGATATGATTGGCTATTCAATGGGATTTCTGGGGCTGCTGATGGTCATCTTCCAGGGCGGACTGATAGGGCTTTTCATCAATAAGCTGGGACAGAAAAAGTCGGTAATTATTTTCCTGGCATTCTTTTGTATAAGTATGCTGCTGTTCGGAATTGCAAATAAAGGCTGGATGATGTTTGCCGTCATAGTGATTTTTGCCCTCGGAGGAATGGCCTCTCCAATACTTCAGGCCATGATCTCTTCAAAAGTTCCCGATAACAAACAGGGATTGTTACAGGGCGGACTCACAAGTGTTCTCAGCTTAACCTCTATCTTTGGACCATTGCTGATGACCTGGGTATTTGCTTATTTTACCTCTCCCCGGTCGCCGGTTTCCTACAGTGGGGCCCCTTTTATTTTAGGAGCTGTTCTAGCGGTAATCGGAAGTTTTTGTATATACATTGCTATAAGAAGAGACGATTGAAAAAATAAAAGCTTCTTTAAACAAATCTGGTGTAATCTCCGGGGGAGGTAAAAGAAAGGAGTTTATAATCCATCTCCTATGTTTGCAAAGTTCAAATGTAGGAGATTTTTTAGGTAAGGCTTGCATTTACCAGCACTCACAGCAATAAGGCATAATGCATTATAAGGAATAATTTTGCCAGGTTAATATCCAAATATGGATGGAATACCAATTAATGAGGAATTATGCAATTTTTAACATAAAAAATCTGCCTCAGTTATGAGACAGATTCTTTTGTTGTAAACCGTGATTATATGCTTACCTTTAACCTACTTACCATTTGATTCGGGTTTAGAAGAAGAATTCGGGTCAGGAAAAGGTTCAACCTCAGGAGTTTTTACAACGGGTTTGTCACCCCATCCATCTGGTTTCTTATCCTTGGGTGGAGGTGGAGGAAAAATTGATATATCAGACGCAGGAGTATCATCCTTAACCTTATCCGTGGTTTCCCTGGCTTTGCCCATCACCCCTGCGGATGGATCAACTACTGACGCAGGATCGCTCATTGCTTTCTCTAAACTATCACTGGATAGGTTGATATCAGAGGTCACCGATTTTATGAAATTGAATATAATATCGGATTGCGGAGATGTTTCTCTCACAATTTTCGGATCCTGTTGAACAGGTTCTTTGGGAGGGGAAAACGGGTCGTGAGGAGGGACACTGATTGATTCATTTTCTTTCGTTGGTATGAACCCGAAAATGTCTTTTTCTGCTTTGCTTCCGGCAGTAGACAGACTGCGGCCAAAATTGAATATATCTGGAAATGCCATATTATTGTTTTTTAATAAGTTATAATAAATTGATTTTATCTTCAACATTAAAATTGTGAGGACGTTGTGTTCCAAATTTTTCTTCACTAACACGTTCAAGTGTCTTGCTTTCGAAAATAGTATGGTTTACATCCAGCACTGATACTGTTTCGGCTATTCCTTTTGCTCTGTATAGGTCTTTTCTTGTTGTAAGATTTAAATGAGATATGTTAACAGGAATTATTTTAGCCGGAGGGGGTGAAGAAGGAAGTGTAGAATCAGTATCTGAAATATGATTAACTAATTCATCATAATTCAATGCAATGAATCCACTAAACGTAATGGGTACTTCATAAGTAAATTGTTTTATCTGACGCCTTTGTGTTGCCAGCGTCTCAATACGGGTGTTGGGAGCAATCTTTCCTGAAACATTAGAGGTTGAATTCCATGATGTTGTTAGTGTACCGGAAATCGAACCCGTGAGAGAAAGCTCTAACTCTGCCTCTAATTCTCCACGACCGATAGCAGTACCTGTGCCTGTGAAACTTTGGCTGTTTGAATTGGTGGAAGTAAATTCAGTTGTTTTTTCAACTTCTTCTTCTTCTTCAACAGAAACTTGGGTTTCAGTACCTATGTCGTCTTTATGATTATGTAAAATTTGGGTTTTCGTGGCTTTTTGGCTATTCTCTTTTTCTAGACTATTAGCCAGACTCTCTTCCAAAACCGTCTCTAAAGTTTTTGATATTTCTCCTTGCAATTCTCCTTCAATTTCTCCTTCAAAAGTGACGGTTCCTGTAGCTGACAAAGTCCAATTGATTGTATTTTCTATTGTAAATTCAATAGTGTCAGAAAATTGCTGTGTATCAGTCGATCTGTTATCATAGGTTCTGGTAGATATTACATCAGCAGTTGGCTGAATAATATTTGACCTTTCTTCAAACAAAGGAGATCCAATTTCAAAAAAAGTAATCCATCCTAGCTTTGCAGCGTTCGGATCAGGAAAATTACCAACTTTTTTCTCGTTTATAGATATTCCTACTGGCCATAATGGGATTTCGTTAAAATTACTATCCCTGACAGTATATCCTCCCTTATCTACTTTAACCCGTTTTAAACCAGGTAATTTTTTGTTCAGAAGATCCTGAAGAAATTCATCTGTTATTCCTAACTCTTCCATGTTTTTTACTGTGAGAATGCGTCGTTTCGCAGGGTCAACAGTGTACGTTGTAATTTTCGCCATATTTTAAAATTATAATTTGGTTTTATTATATTTATTTTGTTACTAAAGAAAGAAACTGAATCTATTTTTCTAGGAGTTGGTTCCGGTTTGTATTTTTAAAAAAAGTCCCTCAACGGCATCCGTATTTCTTTCTGCTAAAATTACTCCGATGTTATAATAAATGAAAAAAAGCATCCCTACATAAACACTACTTATTTATAAATATCTGATTATCAGCGATAAGTAAATAGAGCTCTCGATAATATTCTGAAAATGAAAAAACAGATGAAACTGAAAGTATGGTCAAAATAGGGTGCCTTGTCTTAAAATAGCTTCACACATTAAGCTACTAAAAATGACAAAAAGCCAAGATTCAACTCTATTAAGCATGAAGCTTTATAAAAACGGAGAAAATCGAAGGTCATCAGAATACTTACAGAAATGGACAAAGGTTTATCAGCTTCTTTTGATAAAAGCCAGGATTTAAGGGCTTCCGGATATATGAGGCATTTTGAAGCTACAGGAAAAATATCCTATCCGGGCCCAAAAAAGGATTATAATGAAGGAAAGCAATTTGTTATGTGCACACGGGATTATTTCTGCTTGAGCAAGCTGCAAAGAATTAATTTGAAAAATGGTTTTCTTTGATGGATGATTTTTTGTTTGAGAATTGAGAACATCAATTTTTGGATGAAAAACATGTCTGTTTTCTAATTTGAAGTTTGTGTTTTTAAGGCATAAATTTACACAACATTCATTTTATTTTTTTATTACCTAAAAGTGTTTTATTTTTTGTGTGATACTTTCATTTAAGGTATTTTAAAGCACTTTATTATGACTTTTGGAGAGAAAATTATATTGGTAAGAAAGCAACTTAAGTGGTCGCAAGACGACCTTGCTAAAAAGATTGGAACTTCTGCTCCCATTATAGGAAGATATGAGCGTGAAGAGATTAAGCCCTCTATTGAAGTGGCTTCTAAATTAGCCGATGCTTTGGAGGTAACGCTGGATTATTTATTGGGTAAATCCGACAATATGACGTTGGACAAAAAAAGCCTGCAACGTTTGCAGGATATTGAACAACTCCTGGAAGAAGATAAAAAAAATATTTTCTACACCATTGACAACCTTATTAAAGCTGCTAAACTTAAAAATATTGCAGCTTTATAAAAAACAACTTCCACCGAAAGGCGGGAGTTGGTTATTTTAATTTAAAGTGTTTTACAATAAAATAGATTCCGGGAATACAGATTAACGAAAAACACAAATAAAAACTTATTCCCAAATCTAAAATAATAGATACTACTAAACTTAAAAAGGGAAGCATCAAAAGCAAAATCCCATTCATTAAATAATTAGGGGTTTTTACAAAAAAAGGCGTTTTATTTTTAAATCTGTACTCATCACTATACTTACGTGAATGCCAGTCTTCAAAATCATCCATGAAATCATTCTCTTCACTAATTCTACGATCTTTCTTACTCATTTTTAAATGTTTTTTTAGTTATTGTATTAGAAAAAAGAAGTAATAACAGAGAAATAATTATACTAATAATTTTATTGAGTATATTAAAATCAATTCGGAGAACAGAAATATTACTCATTAATGTGAAACTTGTAGTAAAAATAATATAATATGAGCAAATAATAACTGATATCCTAAAAATTAACGAATTATTTATATCTATTTGTAGATAGTTATCTTTCTTGAAAAGCCTATCTACCAAATCATTGTTAATCCTAAATAGTAGAAAAACTATCAAAAAATTTAAACACACATATAGAAACACATTCATTGTCCAATTTCCCCTTAAAAATGAGGTGTAAATTTTTTCAGGAATTATAGAAACACTATCTACAAAAAGTTTTATAGCAATAAAATAAATGCATATTTTTAATAAATCTCGATATATCATATTTATTTGTATATAGGATATTGATTAAGACTTTGTCCGCCACTGCCAAAATGATAGTTATAACTAGTTGTTCGTGGAAAAGGAGTTCCAACTCCATAACCAGGCATATTAAATGTATATCCTGCTTTGATTTTAACATTTACATTACTGGTGCCTTTAGGAAGAGTATATTTAGCGGATCCTATTTCTCTATAGCCACTTTCAATAGCGCTATATCCATAAGATCTAGATAAAGGTATCGTAACATTAAATGTTGAAAATACGGACTACTTCCAGTAATATTAACTTCTCCAAAAAAATATGGACTAATTTGGGTGTTTGTTGCAGAGCCAATAGCAGACACTGTTAATTCATTTCCTACAAGTGTCATATTCCCTTTTATCGTATATAAATCAAGATCCATTGTACTTCTGCTATCTTGTTGAATGAATAATGCAGCACCTTGCTCTACTTTAAAATTTACAGTTCTTTTTATCTTAACATTAGCTCCTTTCTTTGCCTTCGGATCATCCGGCCCGCCGTCCCCCAGATGCGCCACGTGATTCAATCCAGCTACAAAACCACCGATTACAGCACCCTGCCAGAAATTTCCTCCCGTAAGCTCGGAGCCAACACCTCCTAAAATTGTTCCGGAAGCAATAGTACCTACTGCACTACTAGCAAACTTACCAGCAACAGCACTAAATGCAGAAGCTCCGTAACTTCCTAAAAGACTTGAAACAAAAACAGATTTAAAATATTCCGGTACCAATTAATACCGGAATATTTATTAAATTAGGACAAGTTTCTATCTCAAAAAAGGCATTAATAAAATCCTATTTCTACAATAATTAATATTATCCCAATTATAATTTAAAATTTTACTTCGTCGTATTTCAAGATTTTATTTATTTCGTATACCTTAAATTTTAAAGAAAGTGAACTTTATTTTATAAACAAGAGTGCAAAAGGCGAAGGTTTTTCAATTATATTGATAGATTTAAAATTTTCCTTAAAAATCTTATCTATTTTATAGTCTAGTAGAGAAGACAAATTAATTTGTCTTCCATCTTTCAAACACACTTCAAGATAATAGTAATAATCATTATATGGTAATGCAGAAACTCCAACAGAGTCACTAAAATGTTGTCTAGTTGCATAGATGTTAATCTTATCAATATTGTCTTCTTTATAAACTAAGTTATCAATAATTAGTTTATTTTGTTCAATTACTATATTCTTATACACATTATTATTTAGATAATTTATATGTAATATAATTACAGGTAAAAAAAGCACTAAAAAATAAAAAATAAATGTTGATAAGAATAGTATTTTAAACAAATCAAATTCAGTTTTTATATATAAAAAATACATCCCTCCAAGATAAACCATACTTATTATAAGCAACTCCCTTAGAGCATGCAATTGACTTTTAATCGAAACTTTTAAGATCATAATTAATGATATCGTCTTAGACTATTTATAGTCGTGTTATAAAATCTGTTTGTACTTTGTTTAAATTGAGGCCACCAAGCATCCCAAGCACTTTCAGCTGCTCCTCCGCCCAAACCAATGACTGCTCCTACAGCAAAACCATAAGGACCACCTATTGCAGTACCAACTTCGGCTCCTACAACTACTGAAGTGATTGTCGTCCCCATTTTAAAAGAAAATCTATAGCCACTAATTTTACCCTGATAATACTTTACACCATCATATATTATTTGTCCTCCTGCAGATAAATATCCTCCAATTTTTCCAAATTTCCCTAGAATCTTACTATTTCCTTTCAAACTTTTATCCATCGCATCAATAAACTCAGCAGAGGCCCCTATCTCTTTACCTACTTTTGCTCCCTTCCTAATATCATCCACAGAGAATTTTCCTTTCTTAGTTTTTCCCGGTGGATCTTTTTCATCTTTATTTCTCGGTCCGGTCATCTGATGCATTACATGATTAAACCCTGCAACAAAACCACCAATCAAAGCACCTTGCCAGAAATTCCCTCCCGTAAGTTCAGAACCAACACCTCCTAAAATTGCTCCGGAAGCAATAGTACCTACTGCACTACTAGCAAATTTACCAGCAACAGCACTGAATGCTGATGCTCCTATATTTCGTAAGAACTCTCCGAAATTTATAACTTCGGAGAGTTAAGATTAAATGGCTATTAAGAAGTATAAGCTTTTTGTTAAAAAAATGATCCCAATTCCAGATTATAGTTTATATTAATTCATTAACATAAATTAATATTGAAAATGCTTAAAATATCTGTTAAAACTCCACGCTTTATAAAAAAATACACTATCGTAAATATTAGTGAAAATATTGCAGCTTGCCAACCGTTTATATCTGTAAACATGGAGAATGTTGATTGTCTTTTTCTTTTTTGATAATATTTTTTAAAGTCAAAATCAGATTTTCTAAATTTAAAATCCAAAACAAAAAACATATACAAAAAAATAAAAAATAAAAAGATAATATTTTGAATTATATAATTACACATATAGTTTATTTTAATTGTTTTTTAACTTCTTTCCAAGCTTTAGGACCTCCTTTAGTTGCTCCTTTCATTAATATACCTTGCCATATTTTATCATAATTGCCTAATTGGTAGTTACCCCAAGATTCTATTCCAAATCCAGTCCACCACAGCCCTTCTCCTAAAATTACTCCCGGCATAGAGCCTCCTCTTGTTGGAAGTATTAACTGTTTTGATACAAGATTAACTGCTGTACCTGAATATTTAATAGTTTGTCCTAAGGTAACAGTAGACATAGCTTGGATTTTCATATTATAAATATTGGTATAGTTTCCTTTAGTTGCAACATTAAATCTATAAAGAGCATCATTCCCATGTATTGAACCTACAACTTTTCCTCCAGAACCATATATATTTACCACTTGGTAGCCATCTGCAGCACCAGAATCATTTATTGTCTGATATCCTTCAGACACCTTGTTTAATGTCCATTGCTTATCATCTGTAGAATATCTTGCATCCCAATGCTGAGTTAAAACCTCTTTAGGAGGGTTAAAATCTATATTATGCATCACATGATTAAACCCGGCCACAAACCCTCCGATAGCTGCTCCTTGCCAGAAATTTCCTCCGGTAAGCTCGGAGCCAACACCTCCTAAAATTGCTCCGGAAGCAATGGCTCCCACGGCACTACTAGCAAACTTACCAGCAACAGCACTAAATGCAGAAGCTCAGTAACTTCCTAAAAGACTTGAAACAAAAACAGATTTAAATATTCCGGTACCAATTCACCAACACGTTTGATGCATTACCAAATTCAGAGACAAGAGAAAACTATACTATTTCCATTTTATATTAAGTTTTTCTTTATTGTTTAAAATTTCAAATTCACTTTTATTTAACGGACCTTTTATTTTCTCTTCATAATTATATTTATCGAAAGTCTTATCAATAAAATAATATTTATCATCTCCATAATAATCAACACATTTAAATATGATATATTTATTACTAATTTTATAATCTTTAACCTCAAAAAGGGTGATGTTTAGTTGATTAGAGTCATCAAGTTTAATAGCTGCTACAGGGTAATCATGAAATTCACCTCCATTGGTAACATATAAATCTTTATAAATTTTCTTTTCGGAAAAATTACAAGAAATCAATGTTAAAATTATAAGATTTATAAATACTTTCTTCATTATCTGTATATTTTTTCTTTCCATATGTAAACTTGTTGCATATTACCCATTATTGGCATAGTATTTCTACTCCAAGATGGCACAGGTGCTTGATAAAAAAATGATTTGAAACTTGTTTTGTTCCATATCTTAAACGTCAAATTAGAACCATCAGAATATACATCAATTGTCATAATTCCTATAAATTGTTTAAATGGGCTCATACCAGAATCTACAAGACCTTTAAGACCGAATTTTCCGCTAAAGTTAGTAACCTGTACTTTAGAACTATTTAATCTATCAGTTTTGGCATACCAATAATCTCTTGCTTTATTTACGGCAGGCGCATTTTTAGAGAATTAATAATTCTATCTTTTGTTATCGTTCTGTTTGAACTCCACTACCAGTAAACCAATCAGATGTTAAATCAATAGCATCACTAAAATTTGCAAAACCATCAAAAATATCCTGTTTTATTGAATTAGATATTCTTTAATAGTTCCTGGTGTCTTCTTTTTTCCTGGTGGGTCATCTGGTCCATTTTCCATATGCATCGCATGATTCAATCCAGCAACAACACCTCCAACCAAAGCTCCCTGCCAGAAATTTCCTCCTGCCAGTTCAGCACCGACGCACCGGAAACCGCTCCAAAAAACAGGGTTTCTACCGTGGTATTAGCGGCCTCTTTTGCAATGGCTCCGAAAGCAGAAGCTCCCAAACTCCCCAAGAAACCAGATGCCGCAGAGCTCAAGAATGCTTCTCCTTGTACAGAACTTAATATTCCTTGAGCTACCGCATGGGTTCCTGCCTGTATCATGACAAAACCTATTTGTCCAACAGTTTCTTTAATGAACTGTGACACGGTTGTACATCCTCCGGCACCGGAAAATAAGCTTACTTGTGCATAAAATTCTAGGCCTCTCTATATATTGTTCGGCATTAAAAACTCTGGCAATTCTGCTCTATGTCTTCCAATGTCCAAAAGCATTTTTTGACCATTATAATATGTCCATATTTCTTTAACCCTTCGAAGCAGAGCGTTGCACTATAAAGCCATCCCCCAAAAATCGGGGGACGGTTCATTGTAAACTATTTTATTTTTTTAACAGTTATAACCTTGCCATAATTACATAAAAATGAGAAGCATGATAGTTTCATAACATCATCAGTAAATTCAAAATCTACATCGTCTATTCCTTTAAGTAAAGGTTTATACAAATAGCCATTTTTATGGAAAATATTTTCTTTGTATAGAATAAGTTTATTCTTTTTCAAAATATAGTTTCCATACCCATTTTCTGGTAGTCCAATTAATTTTTCTTTAAAGTTTATATAAAGTCGTTTTTTATTTTCGAATAAAATAATTAACATTCCATTTTCTTTTTCAAAAATTTGACACTTTAATTGATTTCCTTTCTCATTTGTAATATTATAATGAGTAGTCTTGTAATATATTTTACCATTTGGAAATAATATATCTTTTAACACAAAAAAACTCATGATTAAAACTGCTACAAAAAACAATAAAAATATTTTCTTCATTTGATTACTGTCCAAAAAGTTTGAAATTACTATACTTTATAGCAGAGCTGGTACTAGGAAGCCCTACATATCTTCTATAAACATAGCGAGCATTTGAAGGTAAATGTGATGGATTTGAGCCGAAATCAGTAATCCTTACAACGCCTGTTGTACTTGCACTTATAGAATGTGTCGGAGAAACCATTATAGCAACATGGCCCGATGCATCTGAAAAATTTCCTTTTATTGCTACAACATCTCCTGCTTGCGGAGAGCCTACAACTTTCCAACCGGGAATATTATAGTTAGGATCTGCCCATTGTCCAGCAGTAACCGGTGAACCTAAACCTAAGCTTGCTGCTCTACCATTTGGATCACTTGTATAAATCCCTGAAGCATCCAACATGTCATCAACAAAAATATTACATTATTTGTACCTGATCCATAACGTCCATTCCTTTTATCGTAAGCCCAATCCGTACTCCCATTTTGTTTTTTTACATTTTTTACAATCTGCTGCCTTCTTTTAGTAGGATCATCTCCCTTCATTGTATGAAATATATGATTGAATGCCGCTACAAAACCACTGCATTGCAGTGGTTTTCTATTTATTGGTATTTAAAAAAATAAAAATGCCATATAAATAATTAAACAGATTATTACAGGAAAGGTAATATCCTTCGATTGATATGAAAAATGTTTCCCAAAGAAAATTTCCCATAAATAACTTATAAAAAGTAAATTAATCATGGTTTTAAATGCAATTTTAAATGTTGTTGCTGAATATCTAAAATTGAGATAATCACTATTGAAAATTGAGCTGATAAAACCCTGTAAATAATTAGTATATAAAATATTAAACAAAAAAATAAAAAGAAAGGATACAACAAGATATGAAAAAATAAAAATTATATTTTTAGTATTACTTTTTTTTAAAACTTTCAAATTATAAAACAATAATGCTCCTCCCAATAAAGGGCTAAATATTATAGACAAAAAAATTATGCTATTTTTGGAAAATATAGAAGCTTGATTAGTTACAGACTTAATATCTGAATTTTTATTTTCTTGTTCTTGTTTTCGAACATAGCTTGGCTGTTCTGCTATTGTCTTCTTCTGGAGTAAATTTTGTATCCTTAAAACTTCATCAGGAGAAAAATAAATTCCTCTTTCTTGTTGTAATATTTCAAATGCATATTCAACAGCTTGGGATACATATCGATTATCTTCTTTTAAATATTCTCTAAGCCTGTCTGTTGGCATTTTGCGTAAGATATTTTTTGAAACTTCCATATTTAAAATCCTCTTCTAACATTAAAAATTGCTTGTCTTTGAATATAGCTACCAAAGCGTGTCATAAAATTATCAAAATATTTTATTCCTTTCCAATAAGTGTTTTCAATATAAAAACCAATACCCGCTCCAACGACAGTTCCAACAATCCCACCAACAGTAGCTCCATACTCAGCCCAACAGCAGCCCCAGCAAGAGAACCAAAATGTGCAGATGTTAGACCTGACGCTGCTTTTGTAACAAACCTAAATGTAAATTCATTCTTACTGATTCCGTTATACTGCTGCAACTTATGGTCATAATAAATTTCTCCACCCATAGATAGATAATCTACGATACCTACTTTTAAATTTTTGCCTAAAGCTGTGTTTTCTATCCAATTGTCCAAAACTTTATCTAAACCTGTTTTTTGAAGAGCTTCTGTAGTAAGTTGAGTTCCTGATTTAATTTGTTCAAGTTGTTTTCGTTGTTCAGGCGTTAGTTTTTTTATTAGCTCATCATCTCCAGGTCCGTTCATCCTATGCATCGCGTGGTTCAATCCGGCTACAAAACCACCAATTACAGCCCCTTCCCAAAAATTACCTCCCGTAAGCTCGGAGCCTACACCTCCTAAAATTGTTCCGGAAGCAATGGCTCCCACTGCACTACTAGCAAACTTACCAGCAACAGCACTAAATGCAGAAGCTCCGTAACTTCCTAAAAGACTTGAAACAAAAACAGATTTAAAATATTCCGGTACCAATTAATACCGGAATATTTATTAAATTAGGATAACGTTTCTGTCTCAAAAAGTATCAACTCCAGAGTTTTACTTATATTTTAATCAGTACAATCAATACTTTTTAAATTATGTTCTTTATACTTTTTGTAGAATACAATTCTTAAAGAATCAATATAATTGTTCAAATCCGCACTTTCATAAAAATCTAATGCTTTCTTGAATACCATTGTTGTTTTAATATTAGGGTTATCTGTTGGAATATAAGGAGGATATTCTTTTTTAAGCCATTTTGAGATTAATATATTATAATTCTCATCATCGTATGATTTATGGTCATCAGAATAAAAATCCATTTTTAAACAATTTTCATTATATAACTCATTAGAAGATAAATCGAACAAGGAATCACATTTTTTTATGTGGTATTTTTTTTCTTCTTGTCTAATAGATTTTTCATACAAGTCTATAAAAGCATATCTTTTATGTTTAGATAATAGTATTTCTATTTTTCTTAAATCTTGCTCATTTGTGGGTTTTTTATTTGTTGAGCAATAAATCAGTACAAGCAATAAAGAAGTACCAACGAATATTATGTATTTATAATTCATATCACTTAGCATTAATAAAATTTATTATAATAAGGAGAATAAAGCGTATGCCCAAACACCCCTTTTCCATTTTTTATAAAAGCCACATCGACGTGATATACACTTCCTGTATAGCTTTTATTTTTATATTGAACATTTATTCCCCAACCCGATATGTTGTATCCTTGGCCATGTGAAATAAATCTTGAATCTAAAGCTTGAGCCATTTTTGTTGCAGAGGTATAATATTTTGTTCCTTTCACTCCAGTCCATTCTCCTCCTATATCAATACCCGATTTTTCAAATGCAACACTCAATCTAATAGCACACGTATTTATATACTTGTCCGGATTTTTTAAATATTCTTGATAAAGAGGTCCTCCAACTTCTTTATATACTGAATGTGCATCAGGATAATTTTTATAATCAGGATAATTTTCTCCTATCTTTTGTCTTTCTTTAGGCGTTAAGGATCTTTTTGCAAAACTTTCTTCATCGTTATCAAATCCATTCCCCATCTGATGCATCGCATGATTCAATCCAGCAACAACACCTCCAATAGCAGCACCCTGCCAAAAGTTTCCTCCTGTAAGCTCAGAACCAACACCTCCTAACACAGCACCTGATGCAATAACACCTACTGCACTACTAGCAAATTTACCAGCAACAGCACTAAATGCTGATGCTCCGTAGCTTCCAAAAAGTCCAGAAGTAAAAGCACTTACAAAATCCTGTCCCTGCATCAGGGATAGCACTCCTTGTGCTACAGCATGCGCAGCTCCCTGTACCATTATCGTCCCGAACTTTCCAAGCTCCGTTGCAATTTGGGTAGCAGTACCAGCCGAGGAGACAAATACACTTCCTATACCATAGGTAACAGCCGCAGAGGCAGCACCAAATAGTGTAGATTTAAAGAACTGTCCTAAATCCCAATTTTGTCCGCTAATCGAAGTCATAATAGTATAGCTGAATGATGCTACCATTGCTCCGATAATCACAGCTGATAAAAATGCTGACTCTACAATAAACTCCCCACTCGGGTCATTAAACATCAGCGGATTATTCATTACATACCCATACTTATTATAATTCTGGGTATTGTAAGGATCCTGAATATTTTCATCAGCATTTAAGAATCTTCTTAATAATGGATCATACAATCTACCGTTCATATGGATGATTCCTACCTCTGCAAAATGCTCATGGCTGGTGTAGCCTCTGTCCATTAATAACGAAGCATTATCAATTATATTCTTATCTGTAATGATTGCTCCATTTCCTATTTGCAGATGGGTAAAATTACCCCAGGCATCAAAATGCCTTTGCTCCAATTTATTGCCAGCTTCATCACTGATCGCCAGAATACTTCCGATATAGTCTTTATGTAAAAATTTGTAAGAACCGCTGCTCTCCGTAAAGTTCTTTAAATATACAATATTAGATTCATAAGGTGTTCCGCCGATGTACAAAATATGCTTTTCCTTTCCGGTCGTATTGTCTTTTACGATTTCATAGCTTCCGTCTTCACTGTAATATTTTGTGAATTTCCCTTCTCCATCCGTGCTGAAGTTTCCTCCATAGGTCACTCTCTGCCTCATTGAAGTTAAGCCGTACTGGAAGGCAACATCTCCTTTCATTCCGTCAATGAAAACAGGGTCATTATTTTCATTATACGCAATGCTTTGAATCAGATCATTGTTGTAGTTCTGAGTTCCTGCTGCATTTAAAGTCATTCCTGTTGGCTGGTAGATCTTGGCAGAGTTTTCATACTTCATGGTTCCCACCTGGTCATTTTCCATAATTCTACCTTTAACATCATAGACGTTTCGGTTCGTTGTTGGCTTGATCCCTGTTACAGGATTTGTCCAGTTTACTAATCGGTTGTTATCATCATAATCAAATGATTCAACAATATTAAAATCTCCTCCCGTCGTTCTGCTTTTCAGCTCATTCTTTATAGCATCAAATGAGTAGGAGAGTTGAAGGATACCTGGTTTTACTGCTGATGAATGATTGACATTGGTTAAGAAACCATTATTATCATAGGTATTGTTGACTTCTGCTGCCCCTAATTTTGCTTTCAACACCTGTCCTTTGGCATTGGTTTCTTTCAGTTCCCATAATATTTTTCCTGAGGCTTTATCTTTCACCTGATACAATTCACCATTCCAGGCACTGTATACATTCTCAATCTGTACTTTAGTAAGAACTCCCGAAGAATAGAGCTGTTTTTCATAAGAAATCACTCTTCCTTTATCATCATAGGTAATACCTTTTCGTATATAATATTTTCCATTGCTGCTTTCTGATGAAGACAATAGTCTTCCCTGCGGGTCATACAAAACATTGGAACTATAAGCTTTTCCTTTTGATGTACCGCCTTTTGAAATTACCCTGCCTTTGTCATCATAGGTGAAGGTGATCATTTTGTTGGTGGCTTCTCCGCCATCAGTGGTGGAAAGCTCTTTCTGGGAGATTAATTGTCCTAAATTATTGTACGTGTACTCTTTCGTTCCTTTCGGGCTGATGATCTTCTTCGGTTGTCCGAAACCATCATATTCATATTTATACAATCCGTTGGAAGGATCATTGAACTCTGACTTTCTGCCCCAGGAGTCATATTTTGTAGTGACAATATTTTCTGCATATTGGGCCTTGATCTGCTCTCCGGCTGCATTGTATGCAAATGTGACTGTTCCCCCTTTATCTGTCGTAGAAATTATATTGCCTAAAGCATCGGTTGTTTTTGAAGTAGTTCTTCCATACCCGTTGAGCTCTTTTACCGTTGTAGTGAGCCCCGAAACGGAGGTTTCCACCTGCCTGCCATTGAATGAAGTAGCTGTTCCTTTGGCAGGATAAACAGAATCGTCATAGACAATAACATTCCATTGATTGGCTGATTGCCCTTCAAAATACGGTTCGGATTCTTTGATCTTTCTTCCTAAAACATCATATTGCGTTTCCTGGGATACAAATTGCCCCTGGCCGAATGCTTTGGTGGAAACTTTGTATTCCTGCCCCAGCTTATTGGTGTATTTTTTTGAAATATCGCCATCAGGGTCATACTGGGTAACAATAATATTGGAATTATTGTCTCTTTCATACTGATAAGTGGTTGTACCTCCCAGATTGGTCTTGAAAGTTAACAGCTTACCCCATGGGTCATAGGTATTAACAAGAGTATTCCCTGAAGGATCGGTTTGCTTTTTAATCTGTCCCCAATCATTGTATTCAATATGGGTTTCTAATCCTAAATTATCTGTTTTTTTAATAACAAATCTTCCTTTAGGATCATACAGAGATCCGGTAGTTTGAGTTTGGGAATCTATGCTATTGCTGATCGTTTTCTGAGTAATATTCCCGAAGCCGTCATAAGTATAAGTTTCCAGTAAATAGCCGGTATTATCCCTATTCCATGTTTTAAGAGTCTTTAAAAGATTATTTTCATAAGTGTATTCTTCCTTAGCAGATTTTGTATCACCATAGGCCTGAATAGTTTCTGTTTTAACTTTAGGTTTTCCAATGCTATAATTTATTCCGGGAGTAATATTAGGCGGATAATATTCTAATTCAGTTGTTGAAACAGAATATCCATCATTAATCCTCGTTACCGATTTTTTAGGAAGATATAAATTATCATATTGCTCTACAGTATGAACTGTTTTAGTATTGGTTAAAAAATCTTTTGATGTCGTTACGAACGGATTAATGGCAAGAACTATTTTAGGCTTATCTGCATCAGAAACAGAGGTAACAACATTTCCATTAAGTAGTTTATCAATTTTATGATCATATTGTTTGAATGATAATAATTGAGTGTTATTTAACGAAATGTCTGTCGGGAAAATTTTGTTCTCATCTGTTGTTCTGATAGACCAGTCTTTATATGGTAACCCTTCATTAGTAGGGTTTATTTCTGAACCTGTCCAAATTTTAGTATTTTCAAATCCATTGGCAAAGAATGTGGATCTTGCCGTTTGCCTGAAACCAATAATTCCTCTACCATGAAGATGACCAATTAAATCTCTATATCTAAATTCTTGTTTTCTTTCTCCTTGGGTTAGTTTTGAGACAACATGATAGTTTAGATTCTCTTTAATATTAACATAAGGATAAGTTACAGTATTGGTTTCTAAATAAGATTTATAAATGTTCCCTTCATTTACCAAAGGAGAATATTCTAAGTCTGTTTTTATTCCACCTTGGGTAATAGATTTTATTCTTGATATCTTATCAATCTTACTTCCTAAATTCCAAGTAATCAATTTTGTCTTATGGATAATAGCAAAGTCAGTATTTAACTGCGAAAGACGAAAAGTTCCCAATAAAGGCAAATAGTGCTCTCCATATTTGGAGTAATTAATATCTTCATCATCATTATCTCCCCATGAAGTTGCTTCTTTAGGACTAATATTGTAAACATTATTAAGAATTGGCTTACCAGCACTATCTACACCATCATTCCTAAAATAATTAAATCCATAGCTGGAATCAGGGTTATTAATTGCTAATTCTCTAAACCATACTTCGGATTGAAAAGTTAGAAAATCACTTTTACCATCTTTATTCAAGTCAGGTGCAAAATAATTCCTTATGGTATTTCTTCGTTTAGTAGGAGCTCCTGTATGTTGAGGCTGGTATAAAGCTAAATTTGAATAATAATGTTCTATTATACCTTTACCTGTGGAAATAAACATTTTCCAATCTGATGAATCTTCAGCGATAGGAGACATTACATCAGTTTTGCCATCACCATTAAAATCACCAAGTAAAGCAACCCCTCTGACAGAAATTTGTGCCGGTGATTGC
Source organism: Chryseobacterium gossypii (assembly GCF_041361455.1). Taxonomy (NCBI): domain Bacteria; kingdom Pseudomonadati; phylum Bacteroidota; class Flavobacteriia; order Flavobacteriales; family Weeksellaceae; genus Chryseobacterium; species Chryseobacterium gossypii. The sequence goes on from NZ_JBGCUR010000042.1 coordinate 19,275, forward strand.
ACTTTCAGATCAAATTCTTTTGTAACAGTATTTAAAGAATAAACTTTTGTACCACTGATAAGGCTGATTAGATCTGTTTTACCATCACCATCAAAATCCCCTATAGGAACGGGTTTATAATAATATGGTGAAGTAAATAAAGATTGCCCTATATATTTGCTGTAATCACTTAAAGGTAGATTGACTCTTTTTAAAGTATTTGTTAATGGGTCAAAATAAAAATCAAAAACTTCGTACCCGATTTCTTCGGCTCCTTGAAGCTCAGGATAACCATTCCAATCATACCCCCATATTTCTTCCTGTACTACTTTTAATGTAGATATAATAAATTCTGATATTCCATCTCCGTTGAAATCTCCTTCTAAAAACTTATATGGAGAATTATCGGCAACTAAAGGATTGGATGGACTGTATATAGGTGTATATCCTGCGGTACTGTTAAAATTATAAGAAGAAAAATCTAATTCCTTGGTAGTAATTTCTTCAAAGTTATTCCCATTAAAATCATAAATCCTTAATCGTGTTTTACCATCAGGTTCACTGGAAGATAATGTATAGAGTGCATCTTTTGGAATAAGATTACCGTTCTTTAAAAAAGTCCCTCTGGATATCGGACTTCCGGTATATAGTACTGTAAAAAATGTAGAATTCCCATCAAGCCTGCTAAGCATTAATGTAGCGCCTTTAACAAAATCTAATTTCCCATCACCATTAAAATCTCCAGATACGACCCCTTCTCCATATATTTCGTCAAATCTGCTATTATTATTGAAAAGGTTTGATGCTAGTGGATCGGCTTCATTTTCAAAGACTATTGGATTGGCAGCTTCATTAGCCGTGTTATATTCTGTAATTGTTTTGACAAACTGGTAGTTCGTACCATTATTTCCGTATTCTACAACATATTTTTTAAACTGGTTTATATCGTATTTTACAATAATTTCCGTTAAAAGTTTATCCTGAACAAGCTCAAGCCCATATACATAATTAGATTCTTTAAGGTTTCGATCACTGTACTTAAACTCAATATGATTGAAATGAGGTTTACTCAAAGTTTCATTTCCACCCCAAGTAATGCTTGAAATTATCGCCACATGATTAGAGTTGTTCTGAGTATAATTATAAGTAATATAATTTCCTTGTAGATCTTTCCATTTAACAATATTATATTCCAAAGGTGTTCTAGCTGTACTGTTTCCAGAAGCTGTTGCTCCATACCATGATTGAGAGCCATCCTCAAAAGTCACTTCCCAGTATTCAGGTCCCTGCCACAATTGGCCTGTAATGGTTCCAACTGACTTAATCTTTATATTAGAATACTTTTCTGTTACATATTCAGCTCCATCTTTCCCATATTCTCCTGATTTTAATATCAATCTTTGTCCATTGAAACTATAGTAATCTGAATAGTCTAATTGAATACCTTTTATCTCTCCATCCTTTTCAATATTCCTGCCAACTCTTGATATTGTTGTAACCCCGGAAAGATTCCAAGAATATCCTGCAACCCCATTAGAAGAACCGCTAGTATACATTAAATTAATCTGAGGAGCTACACTTTTTATTCCCGGTGGCAAAGCAATGGGTAAAGTAAATTGCAATTGTCCGGCTCCATTCACTTCAATATTTCCTTTGGTATCATGAAAGCTTTTTCCGGCAGGAGCTGTGGTTCCCGATGGGTTGGTTGCCCCTGCATTGGAATCCGCTGGACCTCCTTCCGGATTTTCCGTAGCAGGACCTATCTTCGCAATAAAAGGATTCGACGAATTAGAGGAAGCATAAAATCCCTGCGCCAGGATTACTGATTGAGGATCCTGAACTGTACGGGAGGTACTTTCTGCCTGGTACAATATGGTCTGTGAAAAGCCTAATACCGAACACAGGCAAAGTATAAATGATGAAAATAATTTCATATTTGTTCTTTTGAGTAAATTATTTGGTTAAAAGCTTTATCGTTTGGTGATGTTTCGGCTAAACACCCTTCCGTCTTTTAAGGTAAAGCGTAAGACATATACCCCCCAGTCATAGCCTGTCATGTTGATTTTGATCTGCTTATTCAGTTCAGGCATATTCTGCTGTTGGAATTTCCAGTGTACTGTACTGTGCTGATATAGAGAGACAGACTCTATCAAACCATCCACTTCTTCTGTCCAGTCAATTGTTAATACATCGTTTACCGGAACAGGGTAAAGCCTGATTTGCTTCCAAAAAGTAGCTTCATCCATCATTTGAGATTCAGGTTGAACTTGGGTTGTAGCAACTATTTTAGATTCCGTGGGTGCAGGTTCCTGTGCTGTCTTGCCTGCTGAATTGGTTCCTCTGTAACGTTGATTTCCGGCTTCATCGTATTTGAAATAAACCTCCGTTTGTGAAAAGCCTAGGAATCCGATCAACAAGGATAATGCTGAAAGTAATTTTTTTCTCATTTGTGATTATTTAGTATTAAGAAGCTTTTGAACCTGTTGTTCTAATTTTTCAATTTTTTGAGTTTGGGATTTTAAAATTTTGTTTTCTTCCTGAAGTTGCTTTATTTGTTTATTCTGCTCAATAGAATACAAAGTTAATTCTTCAATTTTCTCAAGAAGCTTGGCATCCATTTCACCAAGATTAATACCTTCCTTAACCACCTTTTCCGCAGACGGAATATTAGGCAAATGCCCTTTCTCTTGAATATGTTTCTCCACCTCATCTAACGTGCGAAGCTTGTAATCTTTCTTAAAAACATAATCGGCCCAGACATTGGCTTTTACTTCAACCTCTTTAGCATATATATTGCCGTCGAACCTTGCTGTTTTATTATTGAATATCTTTGCCCAGATACCATGAGAGTCATTACCAAATCCAATATACGATGAACCATGGAGTTGCTAACTTTGTTAGGACACGATTCTTATACTCTTTAACTTTAAGAGT
>NZ_JBGCUR010000043.1:0-20437 GCF_041361455.1 Chryseobacterium gossypii
TTTTTGTAAAATATAAAAAAGGCTATCTTACTTTTGAGACAGCCTCTTTTTATTTACCTGTATCCGCGTTAAAGTTTTTTAGTTGCTTTTTGGGGAATGGATTGTCGGTCCTTCATATCGCTTATTTATCCGTAATCCGCAGATATTCTTAATTCCAAATCTGCCACTCGCGTCTCTACCGTCTGTGTCTTCACCAGGGTTATCTTCTCCATATCTGTTTCAGGACCATGGGACAGAGAATATTGCTAAAAAAATTATTAAATTGAATGTATAAAAATAATACATTTGAAAAAAAATTGATGTGAATCCTATCATTGATGTTGTCATCCGTTCCTTTTGCGTTTATCTGTTCATGGTGATCGCTATTCGTATTTTTGGTAAAAACCAGCTTTCGCAGCTCAATGCAGGTGATGTGGTTCTTCTGCTGTTAATATCCAATGCGGTTCAGAATGCAATGGTTGGGCCCGATACTTCCCTTCAGGGAGGCCTTATTGCTGCTTTGGTCCTATTTGTTGCCAATTACATTCTGAAAAGATTGATGTTTTCCAATCATTCGCTCAAAAGCTTTATGGAAGAGGATCCGGTGATTTTGATCAGGGACGGAGTAGTGGATTATAAGGCTTTAAACAAGGTTAAAATTGATGAAGATGAATTACAGGAAGCTATAAGAGAACACGGAATTGACAAAATAAAAAACGTAAAACTCTCTATTCTTGAAGTTGATGGAAACATCAGTGTCATTTCAGAGGATAATATAAGCAAACAGACACATTACTCAAGAATCAAAAGGAAGAACAAAAGAAAATATCATTAAAATACATGAATTACGAATTAAGAGAGATGCTTCCCGGTGATGAAGCAAGAATTTTGGAAATATTTCAACAGGGAATAGATGGCGGAATGGCAACCTTTGAAACGGAAGTTCCCAGTGCGGAAGCCTGGAATATGGAATTCTTCAACGATTGCCGATGGGTTCTGGAAAATGAGAATAATGAGGTCGTAGGCTGGTGCGCATTGAAACCGGTAAGCAAAAGAGAATGTTTTAAAGGGGTTGCGGAAGTAAGTATTTATTTCGACAATAATTACCAGGGTAAAGGCTTGGGATCAATTTTGCTTAAAAAAATGATTCTGGATAGCGAAAACCATGGATTCTGGACTTTACAGTCTAACATTTTCCCGGAAAATGAAGCCTCGATAAAATTCCACCAGAAACACGGATTCAGGGTTGTGGGGGTTCGCAAGAAAATCGGAAAGCTGAGCGGAGAATGGAAAGATGTCATCATGCTTGAAAAAAGAAGTGAGACAGTGGGATTTGAGGGAAACTCTTGATGTGAATTATGAATGAGTTATGAATTGGTTATTTGATTGTATTTATTAGCATAATACTGGCATCAATTCATAACTCATAATTTCATAACTTATAACTAAAAAAACAATTATCTTCTTTTTAAATCATTTTTGGCATTAACCTTGATAATTTTCATAAGGAATTTGAAAATAATGAAAATATGAAAGGTTTGATTAAAATCGCAGGGGTATTATTGTTCTTTTTTATGCTTGCTTCATGTACGGTGAATGAACATTATTACCATGGAAGGAGAGGGCTTCCGCCGGGACAGGCTAAAAAGGTATATGGTGGCAGTGCAAGGTATTATGCTCCGGGCCAGGTGAAAAAAAGAGTTTATGTGTATGAATATGATGGCAGAGGTCACAGAAAACATCATGGCCATAAGAAACATCACAGAGATTAATAATAAACTTATCACAATACGGAAGCCCTAAAATTAGGGCTTCTTATTTATTTTTATTTGGCATTAACCTTGATCATTCTACTGTACATCAAAAAATAAAAATATGAAAGGTTTACTAAAAATGATCAGTGGCCTGGCTTTGATTTTCATGCTGGCTTCCTGCCTGCATCATCCGCCACCGCCACCACCATCTCCGGATCCTCCGCATCCGGGAAGATAATAATTTGAAAATACTTTATTTTTACAGAATAAAGCGAGAAAAACCCCGGTTTACCGGGGTTTTTGATGATGATTAAAATCTCGTTTTTTTGGGGTTTAAAAAAGTATTGAAGATCATAATCTCCTGCCCGAATCTTTTATCGATCCTTTCTGCAATATTCACCAGTTCACTCTTGATAAAATCGTCCCGCAGCTCATCATTGTCAAAGACCAGCAGAAGGTTATAATTTTTTCCGTCTTCAATATAGTCGCTATATACTTCCGAAAGGATATATTTGTTTACATCCATCAGATTTTCAGTCATCAGGATCAATGTTTCATCAATAAAATTTTCCCACTCCTCAATATTGTTTTTTGTGCAATGGAAAGTTATACTTAATACACTCATATTTTAAGAATTTTTAAGATTTTGTGGATAAATTCTAAGGCAAAAATCGGCAAATTTTTCGTAAATTAGCCCGTTATTAAAAAAGGGGAATAAATAATTTTCAGACATTCATTCAAGGGTCTGATTATCATTATAATAAAATTTGTTTATGCAAAAAGAAGGAGAAAGACTGATTCCTATCAACATTGTTGATGAAATGAAGTCATCTTATATCGATTATTCGATGTCGGTTATTGTTTCAAGAGCATTACCCGATGTAAGAGATGGCTTGAAACCCGTTCATAGAAGAGTGCTTTATGGTATGTATGGATTAGGGGTTTTTTCCAATAGAAAATATTTAAAATCTGCAAGAATTGTCGGGGATGTTTTGGGGAAATATCACCCGCACGGAGACTCCTCTGTATACGATGCAATGGTAAGAATGGCCCAGGACTGGAGCTTACGTTATCCCCAGGTAGACGGGCAGGGTAATTTTGGTTCAATGGATGGAGATCCGCCTGCTGCGATGCGTTATACCGAGGCGAGACTGAAAAAGATCTCTGATGAGGTGCTTTCAGACCTTGATAAAGAAACTGTTGATTTTCAGAATAACTTCGACGATAGCTTACAGGAACCAACGGTTCTTCCTACAAAAATTCCAAACCTTTTAGTGAACGGAACCTCCGGTATCGCAGTAGGTATGGCCACCAATATGGCGCCACATAACCTGTCCGAATCGGTAGATGCCATCTGTGCCTATATTGACAACAAAGAAATTACCGTGGATGAATTGATGCAGCACATCATTGCTCCGGACTTTCCAACAGGAGGGATCATCTACGGATATGACGGCGTGAGGGATGCCTTCCACACAGGAAGAGGAAGAGTGGTTTTAAGAGCCAAAGTTAACTTTGAGGAAATCGGTAACAGAAGCGCTATCATCGTAACGGAAATTCCTTACCAGGTTAATAAAGCCGAGATGATCGCCAGGACAGCCGAACTGGTAAAAGAAGAGAAAATTCCTGGAATTTACGAGATAAGGGATGAATCAGACAGGAAAGGTCTTCGTATTGTTTACGAATTGAAGAATGACGCGATTCCTAATGTTATCCTTAATCTGTTATATAAATATACCGCGCTGCAAACATCATTCAGTGTCAACAATATTGCATTGGTAAACGGAAGACCTGAGCAGCTGAATCTGAAAGATATCATTCATCATTTCGTTGAGCACAGGCATGAGGTTATTATAAGGAGAACCCAGTTTGAGCTTAGAAAAGCCAAAGAAAGAGCGCATATCCTTGAAGGATTTATGAAAGTGATCGGAACCCAGGAATCACTGGATAAAGCCATTTCAATTATCCGTCACAGTGCCAATCCTCAGGCCGCAAAAGAAGGTTTGATTGAAGCTTTTGATCTTTCCGAAATCCAGGCCCAGGCGATCCTCGATCTTCGTTTGGCCCGTCTGACAGGAATGGAGCTTGATAAGATCCGCGATGAATATGAAGCAATCATGAAAGAAATTGCTAACCTGGAAGATATTCTGGCCAATGAACCAAGAAGATTCCAGATCATTAAAGACGAACTGATCGAGATTAAAGAAAAATATGGCGATGAAAGAAGAACGGAGATCGATTATTCAGGAGGAGAAATGTCCATTGAAGATATCATTCCAAATGAATCAGTGGTTCTTACCATTTCCCATGCAGGATATATCAAAAGAACGTCCCTTTCGGAATATAAGATCCAGAGCAGGGGTGGTGTAGGGAACAGGGCCGCAACCACCAGGGATGAAGATTTCCTTGAATATATTGTGTCCGCTACCAACCACCAGTATATGCTGTTCTTTACTGAAAAAGGAAGGTGCTACTGGCTGAGGGTATTTGAGATCCCTGAAGGTTCCAAAACAGCCAAAGGACGGGCAGTTCAGAATCTGATCAACATTGAGCCGGACGATAAGATAAAAGCTTATATCAGAACCAATAATCTGAAAGATGCCGAATACGTGAATCAGATGAGCGTGGTAATGGTAACCAAAAACGGTACGATCAAGAAAACATCCCTTGAAGCATATTCCAGACCGAGAGTGAACGGAGTGAATGCTATTGAGATCAGGGATAACGACCAGCTGCTGGGAGCATACCTCACCAATGGAAACTCTCAGATCATGATCGCTACCAAAAACGGTAAATGTATCCGTTTCCCGGAAGAAAAAGTGAGAGAAGTGGGAAGAGGATCCATCGGGGTGCGCGGGATCACTCTTGAAGACAATGATGAAGTAATTGGTATGATTGTTGTGAATGATGTAGAGAAAGAGACCGTTCTTGTGGTATCCGAAAAAGGATATGGCAAAAGAACCGCAGTGGAAGATTACAGAATTACCAACAGGGGAGGAAAAGGAGTTATTACCCTAAACATTACCGAAAAAACAGGAAATCTGATCGCCATTCAAAATGTGACGGATGAAGACGGATTAATGATCATCAACAAATCCGGAGTTGCCATACGAATGGGAATGGACGAAATGAGGGTAATGGGCAGAAATACCCAGGGGGTAAGGCTGATCAACCTTAAGAAAAATGATGAAATCGCAGCTGTTGCGAAAGTGGAAATGGATAAAGATGTAGAAGAAAATTCTGAAGAAAATGAAGAAGGGACAGAAACTATAGCTGATAACCAGGGAAGCAATATGATTCCTGAAAATGAAAACACAGCAGATGAAACTGAGAATTCAGATTCTGAAGAATAATATTGTACAATTAATATAAATAGTGATTATGAAAAAGCTAATTTTAAGTTTAGCTATCATTGCATCAGCTTTCGTTTTTGGACAAAAAGATGTAAATGCTCAGCTACAAGAGGCAAATAAAGCAGCTATGGATGCATACAATGCAAAAAACTACGCTGTTGCAGCTCCTAAGTTTATGGAAGTTTATGACTTGCTGAAAAACAACGGGAAAGAAGATAAAGTATATATGTATTATGCAGGTCTTAATTATGCTTTGGCAAATAACACAGATCAGGCTATTAAAATATATACGGATCTGATCAATTCCGGATACACAGGAGTTCAGACCAACTATATGGCAAAAGACAAGAAGACAGGTCAGGTATCCAGCTACGACAAAAATACCTGGGAGTTGTTAAAGAAATCTGGTGGCGACTATACGGATTTTAAAACAGAACAGACTCCAAGCGTTGAAGCTGATCTGTATGAAACATTGGCTACATTGCTTCTAAATGCAAAGAAAAATGATGAAGCTCTGGCTATAATTGAAAAAGGATTGGCTAAATTCCCTAATAATGCTAAGTTAAAAGAATATCAGGGAACTGCGCTATATGCATCAGGAAATACGGATAAATTCATGACCAATCTGAAAGAGCAGTTGGCTAAAAATCCTAATGATGCCACCAACTGGTATAATTTAGGCGTTTTACAATCTAAAAATCCGGCTACTGTAAATGATGCTATTGCTTCATTCCAGAAAGCTATAGAACTTAAACCTGATTTCTCAAACGCATATCAGAACCTGGTTTTAACCGTTATCGGGGATGATGAGAAAGCGGTAAATGAGATCAACAGTATCAGAAAAACCAATGCAGATAAGGCAACTGAGCTTATCGAAGCAAGAAAGGAAAGGTTCAGTAAGGCATTACCTTATGCGGAAAAATGGTATCAGGCCAATCCAAACAATGTTGATGCTGTTTCATTGCTGAAGGATATCTATGGAATTACAAAAAATCAGGCTAAAATGAATGAAATGAAAGCCAAAGAGGCTGAACTTCAGGCAAAAGCTAAATAATATTCCACGGAAGTGAAAGAAAGACCGGAACATTTGTTCCGGTCTTTTGTTTTCAATATTAATACCACACCGGGCATTCAGGGATTTTTAGATGATTATCATCAAATTTGAATGTTAAAATTCTTTGCAATTCCGTATCTTTGAGAAAAATTTATACGAAGATGATTGAGTGGAAAACTGCCAAAGAATACGAAGATATTACCTATAAAAAATGTAATGGTGTAGCGAGAATTGCCTTCAACAGGCCGGAAGTTCGCAATGCTTTCAGACCCAAGACCACCTCGGAACTATACGATGCCTTTTATGATGCCTATGAAGACCCGTCTATAGGAGTTGTTCTATTATCAGGAGAAGGGCCTAGTCCGAAAGACGGAGGCTGGGCATTCTGCAGCGGAGGAGATCAGAAGGCCAGAGGGCATCAGGGATATGTGGGAGAAGACGGCAGACACCGATTGAATATTCTGGAAGTCCAGCGTTTGATCCGGTTTATGCCGAAAGTGGTTATTGCCGTAGTTCCGGGCTGGGCAGTTGGCGGCGGACATTCACTCCATGTAGTCTGCGATCTTACCCTGGCCAGTGAAGAACATGCTATTTTCAAACAAACCGATGCAGATGTTACAAGCTTTGACGGAGGTTATGGTTCAGCTTATCTGGCTAAAATGGTGGGCCAGAAGAAAGCCCGTGAAATTTTCTTTCTGGGAAGAAATTATTCCGCCCGGGAGGCCTTCGAAATGGGAATGGTGAATAAAGTAGTTCCCCATGCCGAATTAGAAGATACGGCCTATGAGTGGGCCCAGGAAATCCTGGCCAAATCTCCTACTTCCATCAGGATGCTGAAGTTTGCCATGAACTTAACCGATGACGGAATGGTAGGGCAACAGGTTTTTGCCGGAGAAGCAACACGTCTGGCTTATATGACGGACGAAGCCAAGGAAGGAAGGAACGCATTTCTGGAAAAAAGAAAGCCGGACTTTGGAGAAAATCAATGGATATCATAAAAAAAGGTTAAAGGTCGGGAATCAGAACCTTATGCAGTTTAGACCTGATTCCTTACTTCTCATATCTAACATCTAAAATATATGTCAGATTGGATAAAAGCCGCCAGGCTACGAACATTACCGCTATCCTTAAGCGGAATTATTATGGGAGCTTTCATCGCAAAATGGAGGCTTTATGCCGAAGGAGGAACCTGGGACTGGAGAATTTTTGCTCTGGCCCTGCTGGTAACTCTGCTGTATCAGATTCTGTCTAATTATGCCAATGATTATGGTGACGGAGTGAAAGGAACGGATGCCAAAAGAATCAATGAGGCGGAGGCAAGGGCAGTGGCATCAGGAAAAATTACCGCCAGACAGATGAAAATGGCAGTGATCCTTGTTTCAATATTATCTTTTGTAGCAACCCTTGCATTGCTTTATGTAGCTTTCATTCCTGATTTCATGAATGAGTTTTATATTTTTATCGGACTGGGAGTGGCCAGCATCCTGGCGGCAATCGGGTATACAATAGGTAAAAAACCCTACGGTTACATGGGACTTGGAGATGTTTTCGTGTTCATCTTCTTTGGCCTCGTATCAGTGTGTGGAAGCTATTTTTTATTTACGAAGACATTCAGCTGGGATATGCTGCTGCCGGGAACCGCAATAGGCATGATGAGCGTGGCGGTGCTTAACCTGAACAATATGAGGGATATAGAAAGCGACAGGCTTACCGGAAAACATAGCTTCGCATTAAGGATCGGGTTTAAAAACGCGATGATCTACGAAATGATTCTGCTGCAGCTTCCTTTGATCCTGCTGCTTATGTTTTTGGGAGTTAACGGATTCTTTCAGTCTCAGAATTATTATGTCTTCATTGTCATGATCCTGTTGCTTCCTTTGATGAAGCTCAGAAGAAAAATAATGGCCGTAAAGGAACCCAAAGAGCTTGACCCCTTTTTAAAGCAAGTAGGGATTATGACCTTTGTGATGTCTCTTTTAACGGCAATCGGACTTAACTTTTTTAAATAATTTACCATCATGAGTTCTACAGTTTACGTTGAAGCTCAAATGCTTATCAGAAAGCCGGTTGAGGATGTTTTCGAGGCATTCGTCAACCCTGAGGTGACCACTAATTTCTGGTTCACGAAATCTACCGGAAAATTGGAAGAAGGTGCAACCATTACCTGGGAATGGGAAATGTATAATGTGAAAACAGAAGTAAAAGTAAATAAGCTTGTTCCAAATCAGCTGATACAGACCATATGGGGTGACCCTTCCAATAATGTTGACTATGAATTCAAACCAATGGAAAAAGGGACTCTTGTGGTCATCAAAAGCTACGGATATCAGCAGACGGGAGAAGATCTGCTGAAAACTATAAGTGACAATACCGGCGGATTTACCACTGTCCTGGATGGCTGTAAAGCATATCTGGAGCACAGGATTAAATTGAACCTGATCGGGGATAAATTCCCGCAAAAGTAATCCTATAATGCATTTTTTCCGGGATTAATGTACTTTTAAGGATTGCCTTATTCTGAGGAAGGGCTTCTGTACGATGTTTTAGAATATCCGCAGTACAGAATTTCTTTTTTTCTGTTGCTTACATTTTGTTTGTTTAAATAAATAACAGGGTTAAGGCTGTATCAGACCCGGAGGTTTACCAATACTGAATGATTAATTTTAAAAAATAAATTAGAAATGAAAATACAATTCTTGGGACAAAACTGTTTTTTGTTCACATATAAAGATAAAACCATTTTAAGTGACCCGTTCTACAACTATAAAAAAGCAGAATCAGGATTCGACATTTCCGCTCAGAAAATCGATTATATTTTGCTGACCCATGCCCATGGTGATCATATTGCCGATGTAGAAGAAGTTTTACAGCATCATCCGGATGCTACGGTCATTGGAGTTCCGGAAGTCTCCGGATACTTTAAAAACGCCAAAAATAAAGACGACGTAAATTTGGGAGGCTCAACAAAAGTCGGGGATCTTAAGATCTCCATGGTACCGGCCCATCATACGAGCTCTTTTCCGGACGGAAGCTATGGCGGAGTACCTGTAGGATATATCCTCACGCTTCCTGAAGGCAGGAATATATATTTGGCAGGAGATACCGGAGTAATGGCTGATATGGAGCTGTTCCCGAAGCTGTACGGAAATCTTGATCTCTCCATCTTACCGGTCGGAGGTCATTATACCATGTGTCCGGAAAAGGCCGCTTTTGCAGCAGCAGAGCTGTTGAAGACCCCGAAGGTGATCGGATGTCATTTTGATACTTTCCCACCTATTGAAATCGATCATGAAAGCGCAATGAAGAATTTTGCCGATAAAAACGTAGCGCTTGCTTTACCTAAACTAGGGGAAACGTTTGAATTGTAATACCAATACAGGTAATTTGAAAATTAGAAATGGAAATACTCAAAAGTATAAAAACAAAAAAAGATAATTTTCAAATTACCTTTCTTCAACTTAAACCAATAAAAAATGGCAAGCTATCTACATCACACCGCTACGACCGATTACCTTTGCTGCGTTCCCACCCTGGAGGATTTTCAGGAGCTGGTTGTGTAGGACTTGCCGGTGCAAAGATAAGAATAATTTATAAATTTGAAAATATTATCATGAAAAATAGTTGAAAAAATCCTTTGTTAAAGCTAAACAGCTGAGATTTAAGGTAATAATTTTCAACTTTTTTCCAAGCGATTACATATGACGAAAAGTCCATCAACACTAGGAATTATACTCTTTATAGCTACGATGATCATTTTTTTCGTAGTTTATTACTTTTTTTCAGGAATTAATTATTTTGACCTCAGTCTCAAAATCAATGCATTCCTTTTGCCGGTATTATATGCCGGGACTGCTTTCTGGTCTGTGAAATCCTACTGGAACAGCCATAGGGTGGTCTCCTTTAAGGAAGCATTCAAAAGGGCTTTTGTACCCATGTTCATTGGCGGGATCCTTTCTATTTTCAGTATCTACGCATTTCTGAACTTTGTGGATACCGATGCCAAAAAGCTGTTGAACTACCAGTATGTCCAACGGCAAAAAACAGAACTGGATACGGAATACCAGTCTGCCAGAAAGATCCTGAAGCATCAGAAAGATATTGATGAGCTGGACAAAAAATACCAAGAAAGGCTCCAAAGCTTTTCTCCCCAGGCTGTAAAAGGAAAAGATATGCTTACAGCAAGCCATTTTTCAGGATATTTTGCGGCAATTCTTATATTTTACGTAGTTTTGTCACTGTTTTTTGGAGCGTTTTTCAGAACAAGAACGGTCCAGCAATAATTTTATAAAATTTAAATGAACTTATCTATAATTATTCCGCTGCTGAATGAAGAAGCCTCTCTTGAAGAGCTTTTTTCAAGAATTGACAAGGTTTGTACCGCAAGCGGTCTGTCTTACGAAGTCTGGTTTGTGGATGACGGAAGTACAGACCTGTCATGGAATATCATTGAAAATTTAAAAATACAACATCCCCAGATCCATGCCATTAAATTTTCCAGAAATTATGGGAAATCCCAGGCATTACATGCTGCTTTCGCAAGAGCGAATGGCGATGTGGTTATCACGATGGATGCTGATTTGCAGGATTTTCCGGAAGAGATTCCTGAGCTGTACAGGATGGTGACTGAGGATAATTATGATATTGTTTCAGGATGGAAGAAGAAGCGTTTTGATAACGTCATGACCAAAAATATCCCGTCCAAGCTGTTTAATGCTGCCGCAAGAAAAGTTTCGGGGGTTTACCTTCACGATTTCAACTGCGGGTTGAAAGCATATAAAAAACAGGTGGTAAAATCAATAGATGTATATGGAGATATGCACCGGTATATTCCCGTATTGGCAGCCAATGCCGGATTCAGACGGATTACGGAAAAAGAAGTTCAGCATCAGGCAAGACCTTACGGAACATCCAAGTTCGGTACCGAGAGATTTATCCGTGGCTTTCTGGATCTGGTAACCCTTTGGTTTGTAAGCCGCTTTGGAGGAAGGCCCATGCATTTCTTCGGTGCCGTAGGTACCCTGATGTTTATTGTAGGATTCCTTTCCGCACTTTGGCTGGGAATTTCAAAGCTGATAGATGTTTCCAGGGGTATATATGGACACCTGATTACCAGCAACCCGTGGTTTTATATTGCATTGACGATGATGATCATGGGAACACTGCTCTTTGTAGCCGGATTCCTGGGCGAAATGATCATCAGAACCAACAGGGAACATAAAAACTACAACATCGATGAAATTATCTGATATGGAAAAGTTACCTAAAATATATTCAAAGTATTATATATTTTTGTTTATGTCTTTTATTGTATTTTCCTGCGGAAAAGTTTCACCCAAAGGAAATATTGAAAAAAAAGATGTTGATGTTCCGGAATTTATTAATCTGGATCTCGAAGGAAAATTCCGGGTGTTTTATGCAAGAGGGATTAAAAATTTTGTGGAAATAGAAACCTATCCCAATATTGCAGACAATCTGGATATTGATGTAAAAGACAAAACGCTGTTTATTAAAGAGAAAAGAGGAGTAAAAGGCGCAGATTTTTACAATGTGACCATCTATTCAAAGTACAACCTGGAGAAAGTAGCCATTTCTGATTCTGTGGAAATGAATATTTCAAGTGAAATAAAAACCGATAATTTTAGGCTTAGGCTGAAAAATAATGCTACATTCATGGGTTCGGTAAACACCAGAAGAGTAGAAATGGAGATGCTGAATAAAAGCAGGGCTAATTTTCTGGGACAAACCAAAGATGCCGTGATAAAAATCTCTGATACGGCAAGCCTTATTGCTCCTTACTGGAAAATCGATAACCTGAAAATCGATTCCCAAAACGGGAATTATGCCGAAGTGAACGTAAAAGATTCGTTGAAAGGCTACATCCGGAATACAGCGAGATTGGTTTACTACAATGATCCGATTCGGGCTTTCAGGATTGATAAAACGGCAAGGGTAGAAAATAAAAGGTTAGATTAAAATGAACGGAGGATGAAATAACGGAAATTTTCATCATCCGTCCTCAGAACCAACACAAGAGACTTACAAACTATAAATTGCAAAATATAAATATGACAACATTAGAAAAAGCAAAACTTTGGTTGCATGAATCATTTGATAAGGAAACGAGAGATGCTGTTCAACTTTTGATTGACAGCAATTCACCTGATCTGGAGGACTGTTTTTACAGAGAGCTGGAGTTTGGGACAGGGGGAATGCGTGGAATTATGGGAGTCGGAACCAATCGTTTAAATAAGTACACGTTAGGGCAGGCTACACAGGGACTTGCGAACTATATGTTGAAGCAATTTCAAGGTGAGGAAATCAAGGTTGCCATTGCCTATGATGTGAGAAATAACTCCAAAGAATTCGGAAAACTGGTTGCAGATGTTTTAACGGCAAACGGAATTAAAGTATTACTTTTCAAAGATCACAGGCCAACACCAGAGCTGTCTTTTACTGTTCGCGATAAAAAGTGTAACGGTGGAATTGTGCTGACCGCTTCCCACAACCCCCCTGAATACAACGGGTATAAGGTATACTGGAATGACGGAGCCCAGATTGTTCCGCCTCATGACGAAGCCATTATCAATGAAGTATATTCCGTGAAATTTGATGAAATTAAATTCAATGGAAATGATGAGCTGATTGAATGGATCGGGGAAGAGCAGGATGATGTTTATATCGATGCCTGCATCAAAAATTCTACCTACCAGAATGTAGGGAAAGAGAACCTGAATATTGTTTTCACTTCTATCCACGGGACAACTTATGCAACCGTCCCGAAAGCTTTGGAAAAAGCAGGCTTTAAAAAAATAGACCTGGTTAAGGAACAAATGATCCCAAGCGGGAATTTCCCGACAGTAGATTCCCCGAATCCGGAGGAACCTGCTGCTTTGCAAATGGCAATGGACCTGGCAAGAATTACCAATGCTGACATCGTTATAGGGACAGACCCGGATGGTGACAGGCTGGGAATTGCTGTAAGAAATCTGGACGGAGAGCTGCAACTGCTGAATGGTAACCAAACCAATACCATACTTACCTACTATATTCTGAATGAATGGAGAAAGCAGGAAAGAATTACCGGGAAAGAATTTATAGGTTCTACAATAGTAACTTCGGATATTTTCTTTGACATCGCCCAAAAGTTTGGTGTTCAATGCAAAGCCGGGCTTACGGGATTCAAATGGATTGGAAAAATGATCCGTGAGGCGGAAGGAAAAGAAAAATTTATTTGCGGGGGAGAAGAAAGCTTCGGATTTATGACCGGCGACTTTCTGCGTGACAAAGATTCATGCGGCAGTATTGTGCTGGCCTGTGAAATTGCAGCATGGTGCAAGGCAAACGGAAGAACTATGTACCAGTATCTCATTGAGATCTATCAGCAAACGGGAATGTATTACGAAGGCCTGGTAAATCTGGTAAGAAAAGGAAAGGATGGCGCAGAAGAAATTGAAAATATGATGAAGAACTTCCGTGAGAATCCTCCGAAGCAATTAGCCGGCTCTTTAGTGGAAGAAATAAAAGATTTTAAAGAACAGACCAGCTTTATCGTTTCAAAAAATGAGCAAAAGATAATGAATGATATTCCGAAATCCAACGTATTGATTTATTATACCGAGGATGGAACAAAAGTTTGTGTAAGACCTTCAGGAACAGAACCTAAAATTAAATTTTATATATCAGTAAAGGATAATATTACTTCCGAAGCCGACTTTAGGGATAAACTGAAATCTTTGGACGAGAAAATTAATCAGGTAAAACAGGATTTACAACTAACGTAAGCAATAAGTTACAGGTTTTGAGTTAAAAATTATAGTTGCCCAACATGATCCATTAAAAGCTCATAACCTATGACAATAATAAAAAATAACATAAATTAAAGAATAAAGTGAAAGTTTCAAAATTAGCAGCGAACCTGATTGGTTCGGAGATTGTAAAAATAGGGAATGAAGTAAATGATTTAAAGGCGAAAGGTGCGGAAATAGCCAATCTTACCATTGGTGATCTGAATTCTGACATCTATCCGATTCCTGCAAAGCTGAAGGAAGAGATCCAGAAAGCTTATCAGAATAACCTTACCAATTATCCGCCTGCTAATGGGCTTTTATCTTTAAGAAAAGAAGTTTCCAAGGATTTAAAGACAAGATGGAATCTTGATTATGCTCCAAACGATATCTTGATTACTGCCGGTTCAAGACCTTTGATCTATGCAGTTTACAAAACCATTGTCGACGAAGGAGACAAGGTGGTGTATCCGACCCCGTCCTGGAATAATAATCACTATGCCTACCTTACTTCGGCGAATGCCATAGAAGTAAAAACAAGGCCTGAAACTAATTTTCTTCCTACTGCAGATGATTTAAGACCACACCTGGATGGTGCCGTTTTGGTTGCTCTTTGTTCGCCACTGAACCCTACAGGGACCATGTTTACCAAAGAACAGCTCTCCGAGATCTGCGAATTGATCTTAGCCGAAAACAAGAAAAGGAGCGAAGGTGAAAAGCCGTTGTACTTAATGTATGACCAGATCTATTCCAATCTTACTTTTGGGGCACAGCATTTTGATCCGGTATCCCTTTTTCCTGAAATGCGGGATTATACTGTTTATATCGACGGGATATCCAAATGCCTTGCAGCAACCGGAGTACGTGTAGGATGGGGATTTGGTCCGGCTCATATCATTGATAAAATGAAAGCCCTTCTCACCCATGTAGGAGCCTGGGCACCAAAACCGGAACAGGAAGCTACGGCAAAGTTCTATGAAAACCCTGATAATGTCAATACTTTTGTTGAAGATTTTAAAGCAAAACTTGAAGATGCTCTGAAAGTACTTCATAACGGTATCCAGGATCTGAAAGGAAAAGGACTGGCCGTAGAAAGTATCGAGCCTATGGGGGCTCTTTACCTGACCATTAAACTGGACTATATCGGAAAATCAAAGCCTGACGGATCTGTGATCGGAAACTCATCAGATTTGGTATTTTATCTGATCAATGAGGCGGGAGTGGCATTGGTTCCGTTTTCTGCTTTCGGGGAAGATAAGTCTGAACCATGGTTCCGCGCTTCCGTAGGAGGCCTGGCCATTAACGAGATCAAAGTAATGCTGCCAAAACTAGAGAATGCGCTGAACGCTTTAAAATAATTCATTCAAATATAACATTTCGGCTTTGTTCTACAATCGTTAAAAATGGGTAAATAGCAGTAATAATAAACAAAGCCGGAATGTTCTGAAATAATATTAATTGAAAATCTCCGATTGAATTGGAATGATGCTTTCCAGAAAATTTTTTCTTGAAACAAAGCTCTTGAGCTATTCAACCCTAGGAATTATCATTTTGGTAATCATAAGCGTTTGGATTTCAGGTAAAGAATCTCACCGGTCTTTATTTCAAAATTCCATTCTATCAACATCAATTCTAGCCGGAGCATTTTTCCTTTTCATCAGCTTAGGATTGTATTCTGGGTTAAAGCTAAAGGATAATATCGGGAATATTTTAACTAAAGATAGGCTAAAAAAATATTCAGATAATGTTCCGGAAATTAATACCTTTAGTTTTGAACTTCCCCATGTAGGAGATGGAATTGTAGCGATCATCACTTCCGTTATTTTATGGATAGTATTCTCTTTGGTTTTAGTATTTCTGTTGTACTTTTTAGGACTTTTCTTTTGGTCGGCAGTTTTATTATTGGCAGCTATGCTATATTGGATATTCTTTCGGGCTTTACCTATGCAATCATCTTTTTAGTTAATTATATAAATTAAACATGAAAATAATCGCCGTTATTCCTGCACGTTACGAAGCAAGCCGCTTTCCCGGGAAATTGATGCAGATATTGGGAGAGAAAACAGTTATCACAACCACTTATCAGAATGTCATGGAAACAGGTTTGTTTGATGAAGTCTTTGTGGCTACCGATTCTGATATAATTTTTGATGAAATTGTAAGGAATGACGGGAAAGCTGTAATGACGGGCCAACACGAAACAGGGAGTGATCGTATTGCAGAAGCCGTACAAAATATTGACTGCGATATCGTTATCAATGTTCAGGGAGATGAGCCCTTTCTTAAACTGGAACCTTTAAAACAATTGATAGAAGTTTTCAGGCAGGATGAAAATCAGGAAATTTCCCTGGCCTCATTAAAAATAAAGCTCACCGAACAGGAGGAAATCGAAAACCCGAATAACGTAAAAGTAATTACGGATAACAATGATTTTGCACTATATTTTAGCCGTTCTGTGATTCCTTTTCACAGGGAAATATCTTATGAAGTAAACTACTTCAAGCATATCGGAGTGTATGCCTTCAGAAAGCATGCTCTGATCCAGTTTTCAAAACTTGAAATGAAGCCCCTGGAAATAGCAGAGAAAATAGAATGTATCCGTTATCTGGAATATGGAATGAAAATTAAGATGATAGAAACCAACTTCATCGGAGTAGGGATCGATACCCCCGAAGACCTGGAAAAAGCAAGGAAGCTGATCGGCTGAACCGGAAAATAGATTCCATGCACTGAATGACGGATTTGTCATGCTACTTACCGGCAAATTCGTGTAATTGACTGTAAAGCCTTATATTTGAATTATAAATCGAATAATGAAGAAATTAATTTTAATAGTTATCCTGACATTTTTCCAGATATCTTTTGCCCAGACAGCAAAGGAAATTATAGATAAAAACATTGAATTATCCGGCGGATTGACGAATTGGAAGCTTTTAAATTCAGTTTTGCTTCAGGGCAGGGTAGTCTTAGGCATTAAGGATGAGTATCCGATAAAAATTTATCAGCAGCGTCCCAACCTTACGAAAACAGTTATCACCATCAACAATAAGGAAACCGCGATTGAAGGATATGACGGATCCAAAGGATATGCCATGAACTATGCCGCCAATAAGCTTCAGGAGTATCCTGATTATGTACCGGAAAGTTTTGATAACGATTTTATCGATTGGGAAAACAAAGGTTTTACGGCCAGGTATTTAGGCAAAGAAAAAATAGGAGAGATCTATTGCCATAAAGTTGAGCTTACAAAAAATGTCAATAAGAATATCTATTATTTTGATACCAAAACCTATATGCTTTTGAAGGAAGTTAAAAAAGATGAAACGATAGTATATTCTGATTATAAAAAGGTGGGTAATCTGCTCATGCCCTTCAGGATAGAATCGTCAAGCGCTAAAAAGGACGGAGATTACGTAATGCTTATCAGCAAGATAGATATCAATAAAGTTTTTCCGGCCAATATTTTTAAGTTTAATTGAGATTACAATTATACTATATTTTATAAAGGACTGCCCATTGGGCAGTCCTATTGTTATAAGTCTTATTGTTTTATTAACTTATGGACCGTTACATTATTTTGTTGAACAACTTCCAGAATATAAGCTCCTGAAGGAATGGCCTCCATATTAATAGAGTTATTATTTATTGTTCCTGAAAGTACAACTTGCCCACCTGCATTTAAAAGTTGATAAGAAAGATCACCCTGTTTCCTGGTCCTTATATTGATAATATTTTTTACAGGATTAGGATAAACCGTTACAGATTCTTCATTTGCAGCCATATTCTTCATAACTGCATTTGTGATGTTCATCTTATATTCTTCTGTAACCTGTCCGTGCACCCGGGTATCATCTGTAATGGATTTTCCTGTACTTTTTTTAGGATCTACAGAGGTAACAATTAGTTTTATTGGTTGTGCAGGAATATCGTCAGGCACCATGAAGCTCACTGATGGCTGAGCTTTGCTCAATGAAGCGATCTGGATTTTCTCTTTACCGCTGTCGGAATTTACATTATAATCCAGGGATATAACATAAGACGGTAAAGAGACTCCCTGATAGTCCGCAATACTAATTGAATAAGTTTGACCTTTAATTAAGTTAATGGAATTACCGGCTAAGAAGTCTGTGTTGCCTGTATTCTCTTTGAATTTAGAAACCTTACTGATGACTATTTTTCCTGTAGCCCCATATAATGTGACGTCCTGTTTGTTTTCCCGGGTATTAACTTGAAGGCCCTGGGCATAGAATGTTCTCGTTAGCCCAATACAAAATGCCATTGTTAATAGCCATTTACTGATGTTTATAGATTTCATGACTGTAAGGATTTCTATTTAAAAACTTCCATTACCATATGGATATTATATTCCTGGTTTGCCTCATCATAAAATGCCCACCATGTACAACGGTACAGGTTTCCGTTATGATTAACCAGAGACCTTACTTCCTCAAAAGAAGCCTTGTCATAATATACTATTTTGTCAGGATCTACATTGACAAATTCATTTTTCTTAAGGGTACTTATTGGGACCCGTAGAGTTCCGGATACAGTTGAATTATCATATACCGCAATATCAGTTAAATCTTTTCCGGAAACATTTTCGATGATAGGCTGATATACTGCTCCACCTTTTCCTGAACTATCACCACCAGTATTAAATATGACATTCATTCGTAATCCGTCCATGCTTGGAATTTTAGAGAGATTGTCAGGCTTGTTCATAGTGGTATATGCCACAACATTATTAGGTATATTGCTTGCAGGGTTTTGTCCTGTTAGATTAACATAGCTTTGATTTGTTTCCATGTTTGATACCTTGAACTTACCATAAAAATGCATACGCTCCTTCGTATTAGGCTGAGGATAGTTTTCGTTCGCTTTTGCTGCCATACTGTTTAAGGAAGTGGGTTGCTCAAATGAACATTTCCAGTCCGGGTTTTCTTTAGTTCCCGTATTAATCATTAAACAGTTTTTGGTTTCATCAAATACAATAAGACCCGACGCCGGCTTCTCAATAGAATTTCTCTGTTCCTCTGTCATGGGACTTAAAAGAGTTCCCTTTATTTTATCCGGATCACTTGTAACATGTAAACTTGCTGAAGCATCCGGGTTAGTATTTATTCCCACCTTGTCCGGGAATATTTGCGCTGATAAAGTGTTTGACAAAAAGACTACTGTCATTACTGTTATAAATTTAACTTTCATTAGTTTAGATTTTTAATGTAATAAATTAGGTGAATTTTAGTTTTAATAATTAGTTAATTTAACTTTATAACTGAGCTCATGTTATTTCACAAAAGTATGAATTAAATCGATTTGCGGAAATGCAATTTTATATCACTATTAAGTGAATAATTATGAAATTTTTAATTATCTATAAATTTTCAGAATTTTATTTTGCTCTTTTATTGAGGGATAACTTATTTGGTGTTATTTTTATATTATTTTGTTGAAAATTTTAATAAATGTTAAATTATATTAATATTCAATATTAGATAATATATTTATAGGTAATAAATAAAATTCGCGTATATTTTTTACCATTAATTAAAATATGCTTTATAAATAACAAGATAAAGTAGAATCATTATATTTTTTAGACCAATTATTTAAAAAAATTATAATAAATTATATTTATCAAAATGAAAAAGATTTTTTTACTATTGCTATCCTTAATAGCATTCTTTAACAGCTGTGCTCAGAAAAAAAGTGAAATATCAAAAACCAAAACAAAAGAGCTTATGGGAAAAACAATATATGACTTCAGGGTTGAAGGCCTTGACGGAAAAGAAATTAATTTTGCAGATTTCAAAAGCAAAAAGATCCTTATAGTGAATACCGCTTCCGAATGTGGATTTACACCACAATATGCAGACCTTGAGAAGGTTTATGAAGAGCATAAAGATAAACTGGTTGTAGTGGGCTTTCCAGCCAATAATTTCGGAGGGCAGGAGCCTGGGAGCAATGCTGAGATCGGGGCATTCTGCCAGAAAAATTACGGGGTGACCTTCCCGATGGCGGCAAAAGTTTCCGTGAAAGGAGATGATACAGCCCCTATCTTTAAATATTTAACTGAAAAAGAATTGAACGGAGTAAAAAATACAACCATCCTCTGGAATTTTACGAAATTTTTAATCGATGAAAACGGAAAATTGATTGATTCTTTTGTGAGTACCACGAAGCCTACGGATGATGCGATTATAAAATATTTGAAGTAAACATCTTCTTTTCTTTGCAGAATTTTTGTAAGGTCATAGTTATAAATCAGTGTTTATGATATAT
Source organism: Chryseobacterium gossypii (assembly GCF_041361455.1). Lineage (NCBI taxonomy): Bacteria > Pseudomonadati > Bacteroidota > Flavobacteriia > Flavobacteriales > Weeksellaceae > Chryseobacterium > Chryseobacterium gossypii. Next base: position 20,207 of record NZ_JBGCUR010000043.1, read on the forward strand.
TCTTAACTATTGTAATTTGGCTACTTGGAAAAAATACTTACAAATACTAATAATTGGGATTCTATGGCTTTCTTAAATGTATCAAATGATCCTACTAAATTTTATAAATTAGGGACCCATGTAGAATTAGATACCTTTAATTTATTGGTGCTAGAAATTCTATAAAAGATAATAGTAAGAGGCTGTCTCAAAAGGACAGTCTTTTTTCTGCTCATGTTTTTTTTAATCCAT
>NZ_JBGCUR010000044.1:0-17663 GCF_041361455.1 Chryseobacterium gossypii
ATTACTTTTTATCACAAATTTATTTCTTATTCTTATCCCGAACTCGGGTTATTTAGATGGATTTTAAATTTTATTTAAAAAAATCAATAAATGATAATTAAAATATCAAAATTTTTTAATCATAAACTAACCTGAAAGATTTCCTGTGATATTTTGTGGGCCCGTGTTTAATAAGCGCTTCCTGATGCTTCTTTGTGGCATAACCGAAGTTGGTATTCCATCCGTATTCCGGAAATTCTTCATGAAGCTCGATCATTAATTTATCTCTGTAATTTTTTGCCAGAATAGAAGCGGCAGCTATAGATAAAACTTTAGAATCTCCCTGGATGATGCATTCATGGGGAATATAATTATATGCATGAAATCTGTTCCCGTCTACCAGGATAAGCTCCGGTCTTGTTGTTAATTTATCCAGTGCCCGGTGCATGGCATGAATGCTGGCATTCAGTATGTTGTGTTCATCAATAAACTCTGATGGAAGCTCTGCAATGGCATAACATTTAACATTATCTTTTATATAGCTGTCAAGCTCCATTCTGGTTTTGAAATTTAATTTTTTGGAATCATTTACCAGACCTTGTTCAAAACTGTCATCTAAAATTACGGCGGCAGCTACTACAGGGCCACTCAGACATCCTCTTCCCACCTCATCACATCCGGCTTCAATATAAAGATTCGTCCATTTTTTTAACAATTCCATAAAAATCAATAATTTTTTTACGGTAAAATTAAGAAAATTTGAACAATTATGGTAAAAATAACATTTTTTTAAGTTTTTGTTTTGTCTTTTTAAGAAAGTTTTACAAATTTGTATTAACGCAAAATTAATTTGATATGAAGAAACTAACAGCAGGTATACTTACTGTAGTATTATCCTCATCCCTAGCTGTAACCTATGCACAGCAAAAGACGAGTGATTCAGTAAGAACACAAGACATTGAAGGTGTTGTTGTAACAGCACTAGGCATCAAAAGAGAGAAGAAATCTCTGGGATATGCATCACAAGAAGTAAAAGCAGATAAATTATTTGAAGGAACCACTAACACTGGGAATATAGCATCTCAGCTTTCCGGTAAAGTTGCTGGTCTGAATGTAACCACTACATCTAACTTTGGTGGTTCCGCTAATTTAGTTATTCGTGGTGTGAAATCTTTAGGAGGGAGTAACCCTCTAATTGTGATAGACGGGTCTCCGGTTAATAACTCATCAACATCTTTTGGTACTGAAAATGGAGGATTTGATTTAGGAAACGCCTTATCTGATATTAATCAGGAAGATATTGAATCAGTGAATGTACTAAAAGGTGCAGCAGCCTCTGCGCTATACGGAGAGAGGGGGCTCAATGGAGTAATTGTTATTACAACTAAAAACGGAAAAGGAAAAGATGATGGTTCTTGGGGAATTACTTTATCTTCATCAGTTCAGGCTGGCTTTGTAGATAAGTCTACTTTTGCAAAGTATCAGAAAAGATATGGGGCAGGATATCAACCATCTTTTGAATATGGAGATGATGGAAATGGTATAAATTATGCAAATTTTGGAGATGATGCTTCATGGGGGCCTGCATTTGATCCTGGCTTATTAGTTTATCAATGGGATTCATTTGATCCGACTTCACCGAACTATAATAAAGCAACCCCATGGGTGGCTGCTAAAAACGGACCGCTTAAATTTTTCGAAACCCCAATGTCATTCGTTAACTCTATCTCCTTGTCCAAAGGCAGAAAAGGGTTTAATTTTAATTTGACATACGACAACAATATTTCAAATGGTTTGTTGCCTAATTCAGATTTAAGAAAAAACACTATTTCGACAAAAATTAATTATGATTTAAATCCTAAACTACATGCAACAGTATATTCTACCTTGACAATTCAAGGAACAACAGGTAGAACGGAGACCGGTTATAACGATAACATTGTAACAGGATTTAGACAATGGTGGCAAACCAATGTTGATTTGAAGGCTTTGAAAAATGCTTATTTTAATAACGTGGGAAATCCTACTGTAGCTAATAACTACGGAAATGTTACTTGGAATAGATCAGCATATGATGATGGAACACCAGCTTTCTGGAATAACCCATATTTCCAACGTTATCAAAATTACTCTACTGATGACAGAACCAGAACATTTTCATATGCTCAATTGACTTATGATATAGATAGCCATATTAATATTACAGGTAAGTTAAGCTACGATAATACTAATTTAATTTTTGAAAGAAGGCTGGCACCCGGATCTTATCCACAAAATTTTGGAGTATCAGGAAAAGCTGTCGGTTCTGGATATCACAGATATGATTTGAATAGAAATGAAACCAATTATGATTTATTTGCTAATTATAAATATGATCTTACACCTTGGCTGAATATTAGCGGTATTGTCGGTGGGAACGTTAGACGAAACCATGAAAGCTCTATCGAAGCATCAACAGAAGGAGGCCTGATTACTCGAGGTTATTATTCATTGGATAATTCTAAAGCTCCAATTTTGAACCCTGTAGAATTTGAGGCGACTACCCAAACTAATAGTTTATATGCAACAGCTTCTTTTGATTTTAATAAAGTTTTTTATTTAGATGGGACAATAAGAAGAGATATGAGCTCAACTTTGCCAGCTGGGAATAATAAATATACTTATGGATCAGTATCTGGATCTGTCATTTTATCAGAACTTATAAAATCTCAGAAGTCCGTGCTGAATTTCTGGAAGGTAAGAGGTAATTATGCGGAAGTTGGAGGAACCGCAGATCCTTATCAATTAAAATATACCTATTATACGGCAGGTTATTTTAATACAGGAGATGGAAATGTCAATATCTACAGACCACAAACAATTTTGAAAAATGAAAATTTAAAGCCTCAACGTTCCAGAGAATTTGAATTTGGTACTGAAGCTCATTTCCTGAAAGATCGAATTGTTTTTGATGCAGCTTATTACGATACAAAAACATTTGATCAGCTTATCACTCCAGACATTTCCGCGGGATCAGGAAAATTAGGTGCTGCAATAAACGCAGGACAGATCAATAATAAAGGGGTGGAACTGCATTTGGGAATTAGCCCGATAAAAACAAGTGATTTTGCTTGGGATATAGATGCTAACTGGGCTAGAAACAGAAGTAAAGTAGTTGAATTAGATGAAGGCTTACAAGTTTATCAATTAGTAGGATTAGTGGGAGGAGCTACTATCGTAGCTTCGGTAGGAAACCAATGGGGTGATATTTATGGAAGCGATTATGTGTACTTAAACGGGCAAAAAGTTGTTGACCCTGAGACAGGATACTATCTGACAGAAAAAAATAAAGTGATTGGAAATGTTCAAGCTAAATGGACTGGAGGCTTAAGAAACTCATTTAGATATAAAGACTTTACATTAAGTTTCTTAATTGATGTTCGTCACGGAGGAGATGTGTTTTCATCAGATATGTATTATGGACTTGGTAGTGGATTGTTTCCAGAAACAGCTGTTGATGGATATAGAACAAATATACCCGTTTTGGAAGGGGTAAACCCAAATGGACAAGTAAATACTACACCGGTTAATGTAAATCTAATTGATCCTAATGAATATCCAAATAACCCGCATGATGGATATGCTATAGTTCCGGATAAAAGATTTGTATATGATGGATCTTTTGTAAAATTAAGAGAAGCAAGTATTACTTATTCTCTTCCAAAAAGTTTATTAGCCAACACCTTTATGAATGAAGCTAAAATATCTATAGTAGGAAGAAACCTTTGGATCATTCATAAGAATCTTCCTTATGCTGATCCAGAATCAGCCCAAATGGGAGGCTTGTATTCATATGGATCATCAGTGGGGTCCTTACCTACAACAAGAGAGCTTGGAGTAAACTTTACGTTTAAATTCTAAAATTTAAGACTATTTAAAATGAAAAATTTCAAAAAAATATTATATACAGGAGGAGTGATTGCTTCATTATTGATGTTTAATTCATGTCAAGATGACATTACTTCCTTAAACGAAGATCCAAAACATCCATCAGCGGTACCCTCCGGAAACCTGTTAGCCACCAGTATGTATCAAGGATTTTATTATATATATACTGGAAGTGTGAATTTTAATAATTATCGTTTTTTTGTTCAACAATGGACCGAGACAATTTATACTCAGGAAACGAATTATAATTTAATAACAAGAAATCAGCCTAGAAACCATTTCAGAAGAATGTATGTATATACATTAGCCCCACTTGAGCAAGCTAAACAAGATCTTCCAAAAGAAATTAACGCAGATCCTGAAGTTGTTGATAATAAGTGGGCAACTTTGGAAATAGCTTCTGTTTTTGTCTGGGAGAATATTGTAGATACTTATGGAAATGTCCCTTACAAAGAGGCCTTGCAGGCAGAAACAATCAAATCTCCTAAATACGATGATGCAAAAACCATTTATTTAGATCTTATTTCCAGATTGGATGCTGCAATAACAAAAATCCATGTTGAGAAAAAAGGATATCCTGAGGATCTGATTTATAAAGGAGATATGTCCAAATGGGTTAAGCTTGCGAACTCTATAAAATTAAGATTGGCAATTAACCTTGCAGATGTTGATCCGGCTACTTCTAAAGCGGTAGCAGAAAGTGCTATCAGTGGAGGAGTTTTGTCTTCATCTGCTGATTCTTATTCTTTAAAATTTGATGGGAATACCTTTACTAATCCTTTATTTGATGATTTAGTAGCATCCGGCAGAAATGATTTCGTCCCTTCAAATGTTATTGTAGATCCAATGAATACTAAATCAGACCCTAGAAGAGCAGCTTATTTTACACAAGCTGGAGGTATTTATAAAGGAGGTACTTACGGAACACAAAATTCTTTTGCGAATAACTCTCATGTTAATCCGATTTTTCTGGCAGCCAATGCACCAGCTAATTTATTAAGCTATACAGAGGTTTTATTTTTAAAAGCTGAAGCAGCTCAAAGAGGATATAACGTAGGAGGCGGAACCGCAGCCAGTTTATATGAAGCTGCTGTTAAAGCATCAATGGCTGAAAATGGAGTGTCTGAAGCAGATGCCAATGCATACATCAGTGCTAATCCATATAATGCAGCAAACTGGAAGCAATCCATAGGCTATGAAGGTTGGGTAGCAATGTGGAATAACCCATTTGCAGCATGGAATTTCACGAGGAGATTAGATTATCCTATACTTACAGCTCCACCATCATCGTATATTGGAGGTATACCATATAGAATGCCATATTCTGATCAAGAATATGTTACGAATAATGCTAATGTATCTGCAGCAGCCAGTGCAATTGGAGGAGACAAGGCAACAACAAAGTTATTCTGGGATGTAAATTAAAAATGTTTTATATCAAAAACCGCCTTCGGGCGGTTTTTTTATTTCCGTATATTTGTATGTTAAAATTTTGAGATAAAATAGGCCTGTGGGTGAGGACTAAAAAAACGGAATATAAAGAACATGAATATTAAAGATATTATAGAAAAGAAGCTTTCGGAGGTTATTTTAAACGTATATCAGCTAAAAGATATCCATCTGGAAGTACAGGAAAATAAAACCGAATTTGAAGGGGATTTTACTATTGTAACCTTCCCGTTGGTAAAACACTTGAAAAAGAATCCTGAAAGTATTGGAATTGAGTTGGGCGAATCACTGGCAGCGCAAACTGATTTATTGGAGAATTTCAATGTTGTAAAAGGGTTTTTAAATATAAAAATTAAAAACCGGCTCTTTATAGATAATTTAAGATCCGTCAATAACAGTTTTTCCAGTACGGAAAAGAAAAATGCTACCGTCATGGTGGAATATTCCTCTCCGAATACCAATAAGCCTTTGCATTTAGGGCATATCCGGAACAATCTGTTAGGATTTTCTGTAGCCCGGATACTTAAGGAAGCCGGATATGATGTAATCAAGACCCAGATCATCAATGACAGGGGAATCCATATCTGTAAATCAATGTTGGCCTGGGAGAAATTCGGGAACGGAGAAACTCCTGAGACTACCAATACAAAAGGAGATAAGTTTGTAGGGAACTATTATGTGGAATTTGATAAGAGCTACAAAAAAGAAATATCACAGCTTGTGGCTGAGGGAATGGATGAAGAGCTGGCCAAAAAAGAAGCACCACTGATCAGAGAAGCCCAGAAGATGCTTTTGGATTGGGAAAATGGAGATGAGAAGGTAAGGAGCCTTTGGAATGAAATGAACTCCTGGGTTTATAAGGGATTCAATGAAACCTATAAAAGACTGGGGGTTGATTTTGACCAGGTACAATATGAAAGTAATACCTATATTCTTGGTAAGGATCTTATCCAGGAGGGGTTGGATAAAGGAGTTTTATACAGAAAAGAAGACGGCTCAGTGTGGTGTGATCTTACAGATGAAGGTCTTGATCAGAAGCTTCTGCTACGTTCGGATGGAACCTCCGTTTATATGACCCAGGATTTGGGAACTGCTGTTGAACGCTTTAAGCAGAATGATATTCAGAAGCTGATCTATACGGTAGGCAATGAACAGGATTATCATTTCCAGGTGCTCTTTAAGATCCTGGGCAAATTAGGATATTCATGGGCGGATCAGCTATATCACCTGTCTTACGGAATGGTAGAGCTTCCGCACGGTAAAATGAAATCCCGTGAAGGAACTGTAGTGGATGCGGATGACCTGATGGAGGAAATGCACGAAACCGCAAGACTGAAAGCTATAGAGCAGGGGAAACTGGAAGGCCTCTCTGATGAAGAAAAAGAAGCCTCTTATGAGATAATAGGTATGGCAGCCCTGAAATACTTCATGCTGAAAGTGGATCCTAAGAAAAAAATGCTGTTCAACCCGGAGGAAAGTATTGAGTTTAATGGAAATACAGGACCATTTCTGCTGTATACTTATGCCCGTATCCAATCTCTGCTGGCAAAAGCGGACTATGAGTACAGAGAAGTTTCGGACGTAACTTTAAATGAATTTGAAAAAGAACTGATCATGCTACTGGCCAATTACAGGGGAGTAGTGGAGAAAGCGGCGGAAGCATTAAGCCCTGCGGTGGTAGCTAACTATGTGTATGACCTGGTAAAATCCTACAACTCATTTTATCAAAGCAATAAGATACTGAAGCTTGAAGATGAAGATTTAAAGCAATTCCGCTTGAATCTATCGGATCTTACCGGAAAAATAATAAAAAAGTCTTTGGGTTTACTGGGAATAGGAACGGTAAACAGAATGTAACCAACAGGCCTCCTCTTCGGGAGGCTTTTTTAAATGTCTCATGCTTCAGACTTTACTTCCATCCATTTGGCATGTTTGGATGGGGTGATTTTATAACCTCTTTTGTTGGTATAGACCTGTGTAAACTTGGCACCAAAGAAAACCAGCATGCAGGAATAATTGATCCACATCATAATAAGGATCACCGTTCCTGCCGTTCCGAAAGCTGAGGTAGGCTTGAACTGACTGAAGTAAAGACTTATCAGGAACTTCCCTAGGGTAAACAGAAGAGCGGTAAGAAAGGCACCTTTCCACACAGGCTTCCAGCTTATCTGCACATCGGGAAGAACTTTAAACATTAAGGCAAACAGCAGCATCACCACTCCAAAGCCGATCAGAAAATTGACCGCTTCCACCAGCATATAGGTCTCGAAGCCAAAATATCCCGTAATCCAGTTATTGAAAAAGCTGATCATTGACGACAATACCATAGTGATCATTAATAAAAAGCCGAGGATCAGGATCATTCCCAATGAATTGGCCCTGTCTAAAAGAAACTTTACCAAAGCCTTTTTAGGAGCGGCCTGAACCCCCCAAAGGGTGTTCAAAGAATGTTGAAGCTGGAAAAACAGGGTGGTGGAACCAAAAACGAGAGATCCTATACCCACTGTTTTCATGAGGATATTTTTTTTATCTATTAAAGCCCTTGCAATCATGTCCTGGATACTTTTGGCGGCATCCTGCCCCATAATACTGCTGATCTGGTTACTGATCTCTCCGCGGATGGCTTCCTCTCCGAAAAAATTTCCTGCGATCCAGATGATAATGATCAATAATCCGGGAATGGAAAAAATAGCATAGTAAGCCAGGCTCGCCGAATCTTTTGAGGCAGAAGAGCTGTTCCATTCCTTAAAGGTTTGTTTTAAAACTTCCCAGAAAAATTGTATGTTGCTTATCATCTTAAAAAGGATATCCTATTGCAATATTCAGAATAAGGTTATCTCTCCTCCATCCCGGATCTCCGAAATTGATCTTATCAAATGCCCATCTGTCGCCTTTTTCATAATAAGGGATCCTCAGAGGCATCGCGAGGTCTAATCTTAGCACTAAGATTGAAAAATCAAGTCTCAGGCCAACTCCTGCGCCTACGGCGATCTCGCTTAGGAATTCTTTTGAAAATTTGGCTCCCGGTCTTTCCGGGTCTTCATTCACTAGCCATATATTACCGGCATCGGCAAAGACGGCGACATTCAAAAACTTATAAAGATTCGCACGATATTCAGCATTCATTTCTAATTTGATGTCCCCGGACTGATCAAAAAAGAAACCTTCTTCTTCTTTTTTAGGTGCATAGCTTCCCGGTCCTAAAGTTCTGGCGCGGAAAGCCCGGATGCTGTTGCTCCCCCCGGCAAAAAACTGTCTGGAAAAAGGGATAAACTCCGAATTTCCATAAGGGTAGGCAATTCCCGCAATAATTCTGGAGGCAAAAGAGCTCTTTTCAGCGAACTTATGATAAAACCTGAAGTCATTTTCAATCTTGGCATATTGGCTGAACGGGATCCCGAAGATCTCTTTCTGCTTATCTTTTTTAGCATTGGCTCCCGTAAACAGACCCGTAAGGTTCCCTGCCAGATCTACCATTCCTTTGTAATAAATAGTATTGGTCTTGGGAAGCATCGTATTGGTATAGGTGTAGCTGTAGGTTGGTCCGAAAATGAGTTGTTTCTCCACAACTCTTCTCAGGTAAATATTTTTTTCAGCCAGGGAGTCATACCGTGGAGTTACATTGGTAGGAGAGACCAGGGTAATATCAATAATCTTTAAATCATGCTCTTTCCTAGCATTCTCTTTCCAGTTATAGCCAAAAGAAGCGTTAAAGTTACTCAGGGTATAATTTCGGGTCCGGTTCTGAAACTCATATCCCAGCGTGATATTGGTTCTCGGAACAAAAGCGCTTGACGAGTGAAAGCGGAAGGGTGCTACAATCCTCGGAATGGAAAGCTGTGTGTTTGCCCCTGCCCGGAAAATATTATTGGCATCCTTCGGACCGCCGATCTGCACATCAAAGGCTCCATAGATAGAAGCTTTAAACTGCTCGGCTCCCCGGAAGAAGTTCCGGTGGGTCCAGTTCAGATTCAATTCGCTTCCGGCGTAGTTGGCCGAATTGGTTCTGCCGAGAGCCTCCAGGCGGAGAGACTGCAGTTCCCTTGGCGTCAGCAAATAATATGTATCGAACTTATGCCGTAGCGAATCGGAAACTATAAATTCATTCTTTACGAACTTAAAGACTCCTAAGCTTATCAGGCGGTTGAGGGTAAGATTATGATCAGTCCGGTTATATAGATCTCCGGTTTTAAAATATAAGGCTCTGTCAAAAATCTTCGGCTTGAATTTATGGCCCGGATCGATGACGTAGATATCCCCGTAAGCGTACTTTGAGAGAGAGTCCGAATCCATTGGAATTTTGTATTGCCCTCGTCTTACATCCCTGATGTTATAGTTGGGAAATACAACTACCTTATCAATACTGAATTGTTGTGTGGCCAGCTCAGGCGTATTGTCTTTCAGCTTTACATTGAGTTCCACCTTATGCTCCCTGCTTACCGTACTGTCTGCCTGCACAATGATATTATCAGGATGGAAATAATAAAATCCCTTTTCCTTCAAGCCGTTATCAATTCTTTCTCTTTCAGATTTAATAACATCAAGATCAAAGGGTTTACCTGTTTTAAGCAGGGTTTTATCGGCAAGCTTTTGAATTTCTTCGTTGACCAGGGAGGAATCTTTCTGGAATTTAACTTCGCTGATCAGGTATCTTGCGCCGGGCCTCACATTATAAATAACTTTGGCTTTCCTGTTCTTTGAAACCGTATCGTAAGTGGCCCGAGCATTGAAATATCCTTTATTCTCAGAATAATTTTCAATAATATCTTTGTTAAATTCCCGGTCTACATCGCTCAGCAAAACAGGTTTTTCCCCAACCTTATATTTTAGCCAGTAACGGAATCCTTTTTCTTTTTCCGGCTCTTTTGTAATATTATAAAAAAATAGCTTGGGGCGTAATCCCAGTATCGATGAATTCGGCTTGGGGGTGAGATTGGCTTCCAGTGCGGACTGAAGTGCTTTCTTTTCTTTTTTGGAGATCGTGTCGTTTTCTATATGGACCTCAGCCCCGGTATAAAGCATCTGACCTTCTTTCAGATACCTGGTATTGCTGCATGAAAGTATAACGGAGGTTAGCCCGGAAGCAAACAAGTATTTACAATAGATATGGAATTTATTCTTCATTATTTAAATTCTACTACTTGATTATTTTTATTTTCTTTCGGTCTTTTCTGTCTGGATTTCCGGAAAATATCCCGGAATTTGTCATAATCCAGGGTAATAATAAATCCGACTCCCGTTTCCACTATCTGCCCCTGAAGAGCTACCTGATATTCATTTTTCCGATAAGCACGCAGCATATATCTACCGTCTTTGGAAAGGCTGTAATCTACTGTTACATCCCCTGCAATATTCGTTGTGCTTTCATTTTCTCTGGCCTCGCCTTCCAATCCGAAATTGCTGCCTACCGTCACTTTCAGACGGTCATTCAGCAATCTTTTGCTAATATCCACATTCAGATCGGTTCTTGTATTCTTTTCTCCGGTTGTATAATCTTCCGAAGATTCAAGGTCGAAGTTCAGATCTACCCCTTTGATCAGATCCGAAGCAAGATTGTTCAGTTGCTGGGAGAGGATTTTGCTAACGCTCTGTCTTGCCATGGCTTCTGCGCTTAATCCGGCACCGCTTTCAAAAGGATTTTCCCCGATGAAACGGTTCAGCAGCAGTAAGGCAAAAACCTGTTTGTTCATTTCGGATTCCTGGGTTCTGAGCTGGGTAAGCTTTTGATCTACAATATCTGTTACCGTTGAAGAAACCGAATTATTCTTTTCATCAGTGGTGATATCAAAAGTGATTTCCGGTTTCAGCAGTTCCCCTTTCATTTTCAATAGAGTATTAAAAGGGATTCTTTGCTTAAACTGATTCATTATGGCCGCACTTTCCCCTGTGATCTGCTGCTCCACAAGATCAATGGGAGCTGTTTCGGTGGTATATACCGCCGTGATGTCCAGATTGGCGGCCGTAGGCTCTCCGGTCCAGGTGATGGTGCTTCCTTTTTGAATATCAAATTTACGCTTCAGCATGCTTACGGAAAGCTCATAGGTACCGCTTTCCACTTCGTAGACTCCCACAAGGGTTGTTTTTCCTGACGGGTCAATCCCGCCCGTTAATTCCGCTTCACCCTGAAGTTTTACAAAATCCCCGTTGGCCTTGTCAATAATAATGGAGATCTTGGCCTCTTTGCTCACTTCAATATTTGCGCTTACGTCCATTCCTTTAATGCGGCTTTGAGCATTTAAGGAATCAGCTTTGATGGTTTTATTTAAGACTACCTGGTCCTGATCAACAAATTCCACAATGCCATCCCTTTCCTGCAACGAAGGAGTTGATTGCGGGAGGACAAAAGTGAAGTCCGTATTTTCGGCAACGGCCAATCTTCCGTCCACCTTCGGCAGATCAAGATCTCCGCCAACACGCAGTCTGGCATCAATGGCAAGAATCCCGTACATGATGGCGTCATCGGATTTTTCGGAATTGACCACCTTGAAGTTTTTGGCATTTACATCAAGATTAAACGCGAAATCCCTGTAGGTCCGGGTAAGGATCTGTCCGTCTACAACGAGGGAATTGCCGTCTTTATCGTTGATTTTAAATTGATTGAATTCAATTCCCCGGCTCGTAAAGTTAACTTCATCATCAATATTCCTGAAATCACTTCCGGTCCTGGCGATTTCCAACCCTGCTTTATTGAATTTTATCCTCCCTGAAATATTCGGCTGCTCAGTATTTCCTGTTATTGTAAGGTTTCCCGAAAGATATCCTTCCGTATTGGTAATGGCATTCATGGAGAATCCCTGAATACTTTTCATCTGGATCCTGTCGATGGCCATATTCAGATCAAAGGTGTTTGCGGAAGTATTATAATCCCCTTTGATTGTTACATCATTATCATTTCCGGTGAGGGCAATATCGGCATTTAAAAGGTTCGGGGAAGTGCTGTTTACTTTTACGGCAAGGTTTCCCACAGGACTTCCGTAAACGATCAGATCGGAGACATCGAGGTCTGAGGTGAAGCTCATATCCTTCATTAAGTTCCGGAGCTGTGCCGTACCGTTGATGGTGCCTTTTGCCAGAACCGTATCTTTTTTAATAAGCTCGGTGATGGTCTCTATTTTAAAATCTTTCAGCGAAATATTTAAAGGACTGTCAGGTGAATTGCTTTCAGACTGCAACAGAATCTCACTTCCGGCATTGGAAAGTCTGAAATTGTCTGCCACAATTCCGCTGCTCCCGACCCGGATCTTATTATCCTCGGCAACCGCCCAGTTATTGTAATTCAGTTTAAGACCATCGGGATTCAGGGAGATCTCTGTAATATCATTCAATGATCTTACGTTTCCGGCAATCAGGAATTGGGTGACATCCTTTGCATCTTTAGTGGTAAGATTGTAGCTGATGGCATTGCCGGCGATCTCTCCGTTGAGGTTTACTTTGTTCAGGGCAAAACTTGAGCTTTTCAGTCCTCCTATATTGGCATCATATTGCAAAGCCTGACCCTCATTGGAAATCCTTAACGAAGCGTTTTCAACGGTATTCTCTCCGTACAGTAACTGAGGGATCCGGGCGTCTGCCTCGATCTTCTGGGAGTCTGCATCATAGTTCCCCATTAAGGTGATAGTTTCAAAGCTCTTCAGGTCCGGAACAAATTTTCTGATGAGGTCATCATTTTTAATCTTTGCATTAAATGTAAAATATTGCCCGGCGTCGATCCTTTGTGTTTTATCCGGTTTCTGAAACTCATAATACTGATTAATGGTCTGAGTCAACGCCCCGAAAATCTGTGTAGGCTTGTACTTTCCCTTAAGCTCTGCATCTGCGATCTGGGAGTTGAAAACAATCCTGGTAGAATCGCTTGTTGAGGCAGCTTTTAAATTTATTTCCTGGATGGGATATACCTCTTTGGTGTCTGAAAAAGCAAAATCCTTAAGATTCAGATAGCCGTTCAGTTGATCCGGATCCAGGCTGGTAAAATCTCCGTCCACTTTTCCTGCGATAATCATCGGCTTTTCATAGAATCCAAGCCTGTTGATATCCAGCTTGACTATATTTCCGTTTATTTTTACCGTTTGATTCCGGTCATTGTAGATTCCGGAAGCTGCCAGCTGCAGGTTGGCATTGGGATCTTTTGAATTTAAAATAACATCATATCCACCACGGTCGATTTTTCCCGTAAGATCCATATTCTGATAGCGGTATCCTTTATAAACCGCCGAAGAAACATGGCCTTTAAGGTCTGCCCTTGCATTTTTAAAGTCAAAGCTTTTTCCTTTGGCAGAGATTTGCGCGCTTACAGGTCCAAGATCCTTATTCTGGATGATTTTCCCAATCTGTAGCCCCTGAAGATTAGCTTTCACATCATACGATTCCTGATTTTTTACTCTCATGTCTACCTGAGCGGCAATGGCGGCGTTTCCCAGAGTAGAGTAGAGGTTGAAATCTGTATTGATGAGCTGCGTTGTCCCTTTGGCATTTCCTTTTATGCTGAAATGCGAAGGCAATGAAATATTTGACGGGATGGTATTCTTAGGGACCAGATTAAAAATGGTTCTGCCAGCGGATGACAACTCCCCGATTCTCAGATCATAGTATAGGCGCTCGGGATTCATGGCATTTTTGATCCTGCCGGATGCGGCCACTCTGAGCTGATCTAATCCTGAAAGCCTGAGATCACCGATCAATAAATCATTGACGCTGCCTTTAACGTTAGCGTTCACGTTGAGTATGGCATTGGGATACTTATTGAAAGGTACAGTACTCCTTAAAGTGGGAAGCAGATTTAAAATATCGGAAAAACCGATCCTTGAATCCCGGATGTTGGCAGAAACTTTTACAGCTCCGGGATTTGCGGTCAGCTGCTCAATGGAATTATAATTTAAAACCACCTCATCCCGTAAAAGCGTTTTTGGAGTCTGCAAATACAGATCCTTCAGAGACGCTTCTCTGTCGGCATATACGAAATCGGTATTGAATCTTTGAATATCCAGTCCTCTTGATTCCTGGATCTCTGCCGAGTTTACCGTTCCTGCAAAGGTATTGTTTTCCATTTTGAAATTGCGGACCTCCACATTCATTTTCCGGAAGTTCAGATGGTTGAAATCCATCCCCTGTTTTGCAGGGGCAATGGCGGTATTGTTATAGGCTGCTTTTACATCATTAAGCACGAGCTTTCCCAAAAGCAGCTGCATGGCTTTTTCAGAAGCTGTTGAAGTGCCGTTGACAGGCTTTGGATCTTCTTTGTTACTGCTTTGTGGCGGCAGGTAAAGATTAGCATTGATGACCGCTCCTGAAAGAAACAGATTGGCAATATTATAGGAGTTGTTTTCCAGGTCAAGCTTGTTGACTCTGGTACTTAATTCTTTGAATAGTACTTTTGCAAACGTTTTGGTGTTGTCATCACCATAGTCAATATCGAAATTGGTAAGTTTGATTCCTCTTAAGCCGATTCTCATCGGCTTTTTCTCATTGAGGGAATCAACCTTTTTTTCCACTTTTTCAGAAACTTCTTCTATGAGATCCTGCTTCAGCTTCAATTTTAATCCGTCAAGATTAATATCATTCGCGGCATAAGTATTTTTGTTGAGGTCAAATGTTTTTATCCGGGTATCGAAAGAATTGAAATGAAGTTTGATATCGTTCCGGGATTGCCGGTCATTAAAGGTGAGCCCGATATCCTTTAATTGGATTTTATCCAGAGAAATAATGAAAGGTTTGGACGGGCTCTCTTCTTTATCACTTGTAGCAAAGGCATCTATAATATAATCAAAATTGAATTTTCCGTCAGGACTTCTTACCACATTGGCACGGACCCCTTCCATGTCCACTGAGGTAATGTCTGCCGTGGAATTGATGAGTTTGAGCATATGCAGCCCGACATCAAGCTTTCTGACCGCTAAAAGCGTATCTATATTCTGACCCTTTAAATATAGGTTTTCCATTATAAGGCTGTTGGGAAACCCTATATAGACCCTTTCGAGACTGACATCTGTTTTGATTTTTTTTTCAAGATAAACTACAAGTTTGTCTTTTATATAGTTCTGAACCACAGGAAGTCTCAGGCTGAATATTAAAAGGATAAGTAAAACCAATATTGAGATAAAGGTTATCACAATACCCCTAACAAGTTTTCTCTTATTAATTTTCAGTTTCAAATGTGATTGGTTTTAACAAAGATAATTATTACAATTAAAAAATTATCTGTTGTGGTAACCTTATGTAATGCAAAAACCCTGCCTTGACTGTCTGCTTATGGAATTTTAGTTTAGTTGCTGTCAAGTGAATTAGTTGATGCAGACAGCCAGGACATAGGTTTAAGTTTTTTAAAAGCCCCCTTTTTTATCACTTTTTATTGTTGAAAAGGTTAGCAAAAATGAAATTCAAATGGTACTTTAAGGGGGCATGGCATGGTTTATCAGATTTATGGATTTCCGTTTTCCCATTTTACTTCTTCACCCTGGGGAGCAGCCCCGCCCTGGGCCTGGGTTACCGGGGTCTTCTCCTGATTGATGTGATAGATATAAGCGGCAATTTTTTCAGCATCTTTTCCCGTAATGGTACCGTCTTTTATGAACGGCCTCATGGTAGGGTTGTTAGGTGAACCGTTCTCAAGCATCCACATCACATTTTTGAATAAGCTTTTTTGCCGGATATTGATCCAGTAAGTGTCTGTGAGGTTAGGGCCTATCCCTCCCTTTCCATTATCACCGTGACAGGTTACACAGTTGGTTTTGAAAAGCTGCTCACCTTCGGCAATATTGTCTGCGCTGTATCTGGCCGTTTCTAAATTTACAGGAGGTGCATTTTTCTCAAATTCTTTTATGGAAGCCAGCATTGTTTTTGCCTCTTGATTATATTCCGTATCCGGATGGGCATAATCCGTGAAAGCAAATGCGATCATATATACGGCACAGAATATACATCCGAACCAGAACAAACCGATCCACCATTTAGGTAATGAATTGTCAAGCTCCGTAATCCCGTCAAAACCATGGTCGATCAGGATATCTTGTTCTTCGGATTGAGATTGTTTCCTGAACGCGGAGTTCCAGAGTCTCTGGTAATAGGGTATTTTCTTTTGTTTCAGGTATTGCTGTTTTTCTCCTTCGGACAGCCTGCTGAAGTTTTCGTTTTCAATCAGATCTCCTATGGAATTCATGATAAGGAGCAGTATGGTTGCGATCAGCAGCAGTCCCCAGAAAAAAGGTGAGGATAAATAGTTTCCGTCCGGAGTGAACATCTCAAATGCCATAATGGTTAATCCCACTGTTATAGCAATATATATTGAAATAGGAGTTCTGGTTTTCATTTGTGGTAAATTTAGGTTTATTCTATGCCTGCCGTTTTGATGTCAGTGGTTTTAATGTCAGTTCCCAATCTTTGCAGATAAGCGATCATAGCTATTATTTCCCTTTGCTCAAGCGGAACAAACGCTGATCCTCTGGAGGCCTTTTCTTTTTCCATCTGGTCTTTTACATCAGTTGCTTCGGCATAAATCCTCTTTACGATATTTTCTGACTGATGATCTGCCCACTGGTCCGCCGAATCTATTTCTGCTTTTGAATATGGGATGTCAAATGTGTTTTTCATCAGTTTCATCTTATCTGCCATTTGGGAACGATCCAGTTTATTGGTGATCAGCCAGGGGAAACGTGGCATAATGGAGCCTGCTGAGGTGATCCTTGGATTATACATATGTTTGAAATGCCATGAATCCGGGTTTCTGCCTCCTTCTCTCTGTAAATCCGGACCTGTTCTCTTTGAACCCCATAAGAAAGGCCTGTCATATACAAATTCCCCTGCTTTAGAATACTGTCCGTTTTTACCGTTAAATCTCACTACCTCATCCCTGAATGGTCTTATCATCTGAGAATGGCATGAATTACAGCCTTCCCGGATATAGAGATCTCTTCCTTCTAACTCCAGCGGAGAATATGGTTTTACAGCGGTGATTTCGGGTAAATTGCTTTTTACGGTCAGGGTAGGGATGATCTCTACCAACCCTCCGATGGCGATCACTATAAATGCTAAAATGGAAAGGATGGTTGGCGTTCTTTCAATCCACAGGTGGATTCCTTCGCCTTCTTTTCTGCCGGCTCCGATATGGGCCAATGCAGGAGCCTCTGCCGGAACATTCTTTTGGAATGACCCGGATCTGATGGTTTTAATTGCATTGATGACCATTAAAACGGCTCCGGAAAGATACAGGAATCCGCCCAGGAATCTCATTTTATAATAAGGAACGATTGCCGTTACCGTATCCAGCCAGTTTTTCCAAACCAGTGTACCGTCCGGGTTGAACTGCTTCCACATCA
>NZ_JBGCUR010000045.1:0-16638 GCF_041361455.1 Chryseobacterium gossypii
TTTTCACGAATTGGTGTCACAAGCACAGAATTGAGATCCGTTACATTCAGCCGGGGAAGCCTGTACAGAACGCATTTATAGAAAGATTCAACAAGACTTACCGTACGGAAGTTCTGGATGCGAGAATCTTTAATAATCTGATTGAAGCAAGAGAAATTACATGGAAATGGGTGGATCATTATAACTGCTTCCTTCCCAACAGGTAGATTCTATTACTACTATTTTGTCTAATAATTTTGCCATGATTTGAAATAAAAATTAAAAATTAGGAACAAAGGAGCTCTACAGACATATTCCATAAGCAGTATCAGTGAGAGCCTCAACACACAAAAACTGCTGCCCAAGCATATTGTCTTAGGCGCTAATAAAAATTTTTAATTACAACAATTTATTTTTTTATTCCAAAAAACTATCTTATATTTGCACCCGCAAAAACGAAGTAAAGATCATAGATCTCACTTCATCGGGGCGTAGCGTAGTCCGGTCATCGCGCCTGGTTTGGGACCAGGAGGTCGCAGGTTCGAATCCTGCCGCCCCGACCTTTTCGGGACAAAGTGAATAACTCTACTTTTGTCCCGTTTTATTTATCGTAACTTATTTATTTCAGATTAATCTGAATAACTTACCAAACAATTCGAGCTTTGCTCTGCCAAAAGTGATTTTTTAATCCTATTACGCCTAACAGCCTTATTGAAAGACTCAATAAAAGCTGTAGAAATGAGCTTCTTAATATGTATGTTTTCAAGAATCTACAGGATGCTGAAGAAAAAGCTAATCAGTGATGGATTGAATACAATTATAACAGACCGCACAAAGCATTAGGGAATATAAGCCCTAAAAAATATAAACAAAAAATGAAAGAATCTATCATTTAGAATGGTCACAAAATTGGGTAGCTTACAGAATCAGCCTAAAATATTTGATATTACTAAACAAAAAGCCACTCTCATTTTTCTCATCATCTTGTCGGTCGGGCATAAAAACGGGAACATAAAAAATGAGAGAATGGCTATATTTTAACTTACAATGAAGAATTACTTTTAATTTATGATGAAAATTAATAGGGCAATAAAATAGAAAACTTTATCGGGAAAAATTATAATGAAGTGGAACCTTTTGGGGATATGTTTTTGAGTGTTAATGCTCTTTTTACTTTATCTTTTTACCTTCTGTAGAACAGTAATTGCTATGAGAAGATTTTTGGAATTTTCATTCAAAATATTGATAAATAAAAATAAATACAAAAATAGGCTGTCTTCTGTTTTTGTATTGTCAAATGTAGGAGACAGCCTCTTGCTGCTTATTCGAAATAAAGTAATAGAAATATTCTAGCTATGTATATTATTGTTATAATCTGGTAATCACCATTCGTCGGTCAGTAGATATATTTTGAGGAACGCAGCTGGAACATGATTGCAAAGAAGCTGATATAGTTTCACCTTGTGCGATATATAGAATTCTAGACGTATAGCCACTGTTTCTTAAATTTGTGGTAGTTGCCGAGTTTCCGAGATTATAGAAACCATTTGAAACCGATACTCCATTTTTCAGTATTCTCATCAGCACGTGGGTCATAGCATCACTTGTAACTATATATCCGGTTTCGGTCAATTCAACACGATAATACCCAGCCTGTGGGCAAGTCCACGTATCGGTAGCCAGGTTAAAGTCTCCTCCTCCATTTGTGCTGTATTCAATTGTAGAAAAGTCGGCAGGTACTACAATTCCTGCATTTCGTGTTTGAGTTACATCAGATGATACAGCATATTCATAACGTGTTTGTGTTTTAGAAACCTGAATGACATCATAGGTGATGCCTGATGATGTATTGTTATCAGTTTTAACCAGCAACGCTGATTCGCTTGGCTCCAGTACCAGAGTTTGACTATTGTTGATAACCTCAGTGCCTGCAGCATCGATAGTAAGTGTATATATGGAAGAACTGTTTTTTATAAAATATAACCGTCCAGTACGGTCGGGTCCACTTGTTGAAGCAGGGAGGACTATTGTACCTGCTGCGGTACCATTCCACATCATTGAAAAGTCATTTTCACCAACTGAATAGATGTTGGTTGTAATGAAATTATAAGCTCCTGCAAAAGAACCATTAACAGTCAATTTGGAACCTGGCACTGGAGTATCAATACCTACATTACCAGTCTGGGCCCAGCTAAATAAGCTAATAGCTATTCCTAGCAAAGTCAATAGATTTTTTTTTCTCATTTTCTCAAGTTATAGTTGGTTTATTTTTACAATTATATTTCGTAGATGAATAATCTTAATTTCTTTCATAAATTCACTCTTTAAAATTATATAAAAACTCGCCCAGAATATGCTGGGAAAGCATAGAATGAACTTTGCATCTTTATAGAAAGAACTTTGTCTCTATATAAAAATATTTCTAGAAACAGTTCAAATAACTTATTAATAACGCGGTTAATTTTTACAGGAGGAGAAACCGATTATAGAAAATGAAAATAGTTTAAAATCATATGAAATCTTTGTTGAAATCTATTGCAGATCTTAGCCGACAACATTATTGATATTAGGTAGCATTAGAAGTTATTCTATTTTTTTTTAGAATATATTTGCGCTGAATATTGTTCATGACGGCATTATTATCTATAATGATTATGAAGAGAATAAAATTCTCATCAGTAAAAGAATCCCAAAGGTTATAAAAAAGAAATCTCCGGACTATACAGGAAAGATAACCTATCGATCCGGGCAAATGCTGGAAAGGCCTAAAGCCCGCGAAATCGATGTGAATCATCATTATATTATAAAAACGAAAGAAGGAGAATATAATATTAAGCAATGTGAGGTTTTTTATACGAATAAAAAAAGGGAAGAAAGAACTCTGTGCACATTAGCAGAACAGACCACTGCAATGTTTTTCTTGGCAGTGATGAAACGATTTTCATTATGAATCCTAAAAACAGGGAAACGTAGGCTATGCTTCTTTACCCTTCGGAAATAGTACTATTATTGATGTTTTCATAATACTGACTTTAAAGGTTTAAAATAACTTCCGGTGACCCATTAATCAAGATGTTCAATTATTGGACAGCCTTGCCGATGGGACTTTCGAAGAAATTCGGTTACCTGAAAAGCCAAAATTTATAGGTCACCGAAAAGGTCACCTTTAATTGGAGAAAAAATGGTATATTTTGATAAGCCATTAAATAAAACCCCCTCAAATCATACAATTTGAGGGGATTTGTTAGAAATTGTCTCATTTCTTGTGGTTTCTCCAGGAATCGAACCAGGGACACATGGATTTTCAGTCCATTGCTCTACCAACTGAGCTAAGAAACCATATTGTTTATTTATGTGGGTGCAAAAGTAGCAATTATTATTGAATTATACAAATTAAAAAACAGTCCGTGAATTTATGTGAGCGTTATCTAAACAACAAGGTTCGTTAAAAAATTTTTAATTTGATGTTTTTAGTTTCTAAAGCTATTAAAATTGGTTCCATGTAATGATTTGAGAAACTTTCTCTGTTAAGCATAGCTGCATTTTGAAAGGTAACAATGAAAAGGCTGCTACATTACGGTAATCAGCATACAATTTCCGGAAAAGCTTATAGGAGTAAATTGGTATAATCTTTTGGATGGTTTGGTACCGGAAGTTTTCTATTTTAATTTTCAATCATCTTCTGCAATTTTATTTACTGTCTCCACAATCTGTAATTCAGTTTTTGCCCGCTTCAAAGATTTGCTTAACTATAAATCCTTTATCAAGAATATATTTCTGTTGAAAACTCTACAGACTTTAATGCCGATAAAACCTTTGTCTGCTTCTGTAGTATTCTGATGGTCTCCGACTCATAAAATTTCTTTTTTAATGGATGATGTTTTTTGTCATTTTTAGTAGCTAATATAAAAAAGAATACACCCTATTTTGACCATACTTTTAGTTTCATCTGTCTTTTCGATTGGATTAATTTTTAGAATATTATGGAAGTTTTTACTTGTTAATTTCTGATAATCAATTATTTGTTTGCTGGTAGTATCCGTGTATATATGGCTTTTTTTATTTTTATTATAGCATCGGAGTAATTTTGGCAAGATAAAATGAAATACTGCTTTAAAATTAAAATATCAAGATAAAGATTCTATGCAGATCAGGAAAATTTAAAAGATACATATAAAGCTTAATCCAAATATGAAAACAAAAAGCTTATATGTTGTTTCATTTTGCATTTATTCAGGACAAGTAAGATACGCTGGCAATTGAAACTGCAGATTTTAAGAACGGTGAAAATGAATGGCTCCCTGGTTGCATACTATTGAAAATAAAAAATAATGATTATTTTATATACATTTAGTAAAAAAAAGCATCAATATGTTTTAGATTGGTATTTAAATACTTTTCTGGTAGATTTTAAACTGAATATTCTGAAATACAGAAGGTGTCAGGGTTTGTTGGGAAGAGTGCTTTTACAGTTAGGATTAAAATCCTGTCATATCAATGAAGTGTTGGCCAACAGGTTATTGGATAATAAGGCTTATTTAAAAGACCAATATCTTCATTTCAATATTACTCATTCAAAAAAACTTGCGATTTGTGCTATTATAAAATTTCCTGAAAATCAAATTGGAAATTTTTTTTATATTTGCCCTCGGAAAAGAATCAGAAATGAAAGCTCATGAAAATGATCATTTTATCTGAATCTTTTTAAACTGTAAATGATGAATAAATTGAAAGTAAAAATTCTTCAAAGATATTTGATTGATGTAAATTATCGGCTTGTATAGCCTTAAATGAAAACTCTAAAATAGGGAAGCATATTTTTCAATACTTAAATAATTTAATCATTTAATCCTTAAATTATTGTTATTGTGAAATTTAATTGTTTTACGTCAATATGAAGTCACTAAATAGTGATATTTGTTATGGTTTTTAATCCTTAGGTGATTTAAAGTATATCTATGATTACTTTGATTATCCCATTTACAGCTTCAATCAAAATATTTATAAAGAAAAGCTTATTAAAAATACAACAAAAATTCAATATGAAAAAAAAGTTATTGTCACCTGTTTACATTAGTATCAGCCCTTTTTTCCTTAGTCAGGTTGGGATGAATCAACCAAATCCAGGCGCAGATCTTGAATTGGGCTCCTACAACAAATCACTCCTTTTAAACGGGATCCCCAGCACCAATGTTGTCATAAATCCGATTAATGATATGATGATCTATGACTTATCAGAAGAATGTGTAAAAGCATATCAGGAAAGTAAATGATCTAAAATATTTGGAAGAGTTAATTGGGAAAAGCATTGGTTAATCCTGTTTTCTATATTATGTACTTCTGCTACCGTATTCCGGGTCCAATTGAGGATCAGTATAAGACAATGGATAAGTCCTTATGCAAGAGGGAAATGGTGGAATATGAGGTACAATCTATTCAAACCATGGATTAGTTACTACTTTACCTGTAGGAGATTTTGCTGAAGATATGAAAGCTTGCAGTTTCCTAAGGAACACTACACAGAACTGGGAATACTATATTTAACAAATATTGCGTGAAATACCTGTTCTGTTGTTAATAATGTAATGCTATTTTCCGGTGACCAATCCAAATTATTGCAATATCATTAAGTAATTTCAAAGACATCTATAAAATTACCTTGATTATTTCATTGTAATCAATGAAAGATGTTTATATGGACAAATTTTATTAGACCACAACAAAAATTCAATATGAAAAAAAAGTTATTATTACCCATCTACATTACTATCAGCTCTTTTTCTTTTAGCCAGGTTGGGATTAATCAACCAAATCCGAATCTAAGCGCAGATCTTGAATTGGGATCTACTAATAAGAGTTTATTGCTGAACAGAATTCCCAATACAGGAGTGATTAAGAACCCGGTAAACGGGATGTTGATCTATGATGTATCAGAGCAATGTGTAAAAGCTTTTCAGAGAGGGGCCTGGTCCAATTGCTTCTGGAAAGAAAGCTCATTTGCTTTAATATGTGCCTCTGCAGTATTTAATCCTGCTTCCGCAACTCAAAATCAACCTTATACCGGAACGTTGACAATCCCTTATACGGGAGGTGACGGAAGTGCTTATGCAGCACAAACCTATCAGGCTAATGGATTAACTGCTACCTTGAGTGCCGGCAATTTTGCAACCGGAAATGGCACATTACAGTTTAATGTTATAGGAACTCCGGTTAGTGCGAGTCCTGCAGTATTTAATATTAGTATTAATGGAAGCACTTGTTCAGCTCTTTCCCTTCCGGTGAAGAATGACACGCCTGTAATTCCTCCTAATATTACCATTAGAGAAGGAATATATTTCGTAGGTTCCGTATATGATAATGATTATGCACCGTATACAGAACCAACAGCCCCTGCAACAACTGCCAGACCTGTAGCCGCAGATGGCACTCCGGATAAACTGGCAGATTATCAGGGTTTCATTCCTACAACAGGGTTGGAAATCTTTATTCCTGTTACTGCTACAGGAAGCGGAGCGCTTACGGCGTGGAGCTCAATAACAACGGTTCCTGCCAATCTTACGGAAGATGGCATTTCCAGACAGCTTAAACTTTCATGGTCAGCACAGTCTTATGATGCTAATACTAAATCAATCAAGGCTACACTTACAGCCATAGGCGGTACCCTGAATGCCCGAAAGCTTGATATTAATGCCGGAATAGGAAATGATCATCTTGGTGTATTAATGGCAAGGTTCCAGTTCCCATCCAATAATTCCGGAACATCAAAAAATTATGATGTCCGCATATTACCAGGAATCCCGGACAGAAGATTTGGATTAACAGACAACGCGGGGAACATTAATCATAACTTCCTTTATCTGCCGGTTCAGGCCGAAGATGGATATACCTGGCTGAATAATAATCTGGGAGCAGATTATGCCAATACCGATAGTCCTGATTTCAGCATTGCGCAACAAGCAAAATCACCACAGGACTATAAAGCTTATGGATCATTATTCCAGTGGGGAAGAAAGCCGGATGGGCATGAATTGGTTAGGTGGACAGGTGCTTCAAGCGGTACTCCGGTTTACCCAGCCGTCAATCCTAACGCTACGGATAACCCTACCGATACAAGATTTATTGGAACCGGAGGTGGCTGGAGAGTAAATTCTGACCCAACTTTATGGCAAGACAGCTCTAAACCTAATAACCCATGTCCTAAAGGGTTTACAGTGCCTACTAAATCCCAATTGGATAACTATTTATCGGCGGCTAAATTAGGCAATGGAATTAATGCAGCAGCAGCAAGTAAATTAGCTTTACCCGCAGCTGGTAACCGTGATTCTACCTACGGAACAATCTCATCAACCTATACCGGAAGCTCCGGATTCTACTGGAGCGGTGAAGCAGGAGGTCCGAGCCCTTCAGCTTATATCTTCCAGGTTTCTCAATTTGGAACCCATGGTGTTTCAAGTTCCGGTACAGCACAGGGAAGCTCAGTTCGTTGTATCAAAGAATAAATGAGACTGAAAATAATTATTTGATGGCTGCCAGCATTTTTGTTGGTGGCTATCATATAATTATAACTATCATTAAAAATAATAGTCGTTTCTATATATCAGATTATTTATACCAACAGTATTATGATGAAAATTCTGATAAGAATACACATATCTAAAAAGAAGCCTGTGTTCTTTTAGAAAACATATACCTAATTGCGATTATTCTGCTTTATCAACTCAATAATTCTTTATATCTTATTCCCAAAGAATAGATTGCTGATGTCTGGAAGTATTTGAGTTTTTCAGAATAATTAAATGATGAAAATATACCTAAATCTAACCCACCTAATATCCTCTCTTATGGAAGCATTCCTTATGAAGCTAACCCCATACCAATCAATTTTTTTCAATGAATGGATGCTTAATCCTTCCCGAAGTGATTATAATATCATTTTTGACCAGTCTATGTCTGGTTTCATAGACATCCAGAGACTCAATAAAAGCCTGGTAAGATTTGTAAATGATCATTTGCTGCTTAACAGCAATGTAAGCGCCCAATCCGGGGAACTCTATTGGAAACGCAGACCTTTACTTTCAGAAAATGATCAGATATTAACATTTATTCCTCAGGAGCCAAGCCCTGAAGAAGTTCTCAAACTGGCATTACAGCCTTTCGATCTGGAAAAAGAGCAGCTCGCCAGATTTTATGCTATTCAGTTGAAGAATGGAGGATATAGAATTATCCATATCTTCTCTCATATTCTTGTGGACGGACTAAGTGCCAACAGTATTTATACGGAGCTGAGTACTTATTACAACAATCCCGATTATGAAAATCCGGTCAGTATTGCCGAGCAGATCGAATTGTATGAAAATCTAAGGATCCAGCTTGAAGATATTTTGGCAAAAGGAAAATCAGAAATGTCCAATTTTTGGCAAGCCAGCCTGAAAGATGTGGAGAATATTGGCTTTAAATTTTTAAAGACCAAATCCCCAGACCCGGAACCTGAAAAAAATACTTTATTTCTGAAAAACCCGGTAAGTGAGCTTCGTTTCAGCTTTCCGGAATCCACCTTTTCTAAAGTAAGACAATTAACATCAAAATATAAACTTACTCCCTATACTTACGGGCAATTGGTGTTAGCTGTCTTATTGCATAAAATTTCCGGGGTTGATAATCTTGTCATCAACTATCCGGTTGGGATTACAGAAGGCCAGGATTTTATCTTTGGGGCACATATCAATACGGTTTTGAAAGGATACAGATTCAATAGGGAAACTTCACTTCAGGATCTGATCGATCAGAATATTGAATATACTAACCAGTTAAAAATAAACAAAGCAAAATACTTCCCCGTTGAGGAGCTGATCAGCTATGTTCCAGCTTCAGATATACTAGAATTTGGATTTGTACAAACCAGCCTTAAAGACGTGGTGATCCATTATGAAGGAGCCCGTGATGTAATTATCAACAGCGATCTGAATGTTGACCTGGCAGGAAAATTATCATTTGAACAGGAAGTAAGAAACGGACAACTGAATTATAAGGTCCGGTATGCTAATCAGGAGCTTAGCGAGGAGCTTGTCTTCAATTTTACTGAAATTTACCAACGCCTATTTATTGATATCCTTCAGGAATTACTGGAAGGAAGAACGGAAAATTTAATAACTAATTATAAGCTTCTTAATGAAGAAACATTCCAGAAGGTGATCAACGACTGGAATACTACAGGAGAACATATTTTAAGCGGAACAATCCATCAGTTGTTTGAGGATCAGGTTGCGAGAACACCAGATCAAATTGCGCTGGTATTCCGCCAAACTAGGCTTACTTACCGTGAGCTGAATGAAAGATCCAATCGTTTGGCAAACTATCTTATCAAAACTTATGCTCTCCAGTCTGAAGATTTGATTCCTTTATGTCTGGAACGGTCAGAAAACATGTTAATAGCCATTCTTGCCATATTAAAGGCAGGTGCGGCTTATGTTCCCATGGATCCTTCATATCCATCAGACAGGATCAGCCATATCCTTAATGATACAGGAGCAAAAATAGTACTGGCTCAACATTCAACAGCAGGAAAACTACAGGAAGCCGGGCCTGATCTCCTTATCCTGGATGATCCGCATTTCCAGAATATGATTGAAGGAATGTCTCCGGAGAACCCCTATACACAGGCTGCTGCGGATAGCTTAGCCTATGTGATCTATACCAGCGGAACCACAGGCCTGCCTAAGGGCGTAATGGTAGAGCATGGAAATGTGGTAAATCTGGTAGATCAGGTACAGGAAGCCTATGGTTATAGTAAAGGAGAAAAAATAACGGCATACACTTCTTATGTCTTTGATGTATCGGTTTCCGAATTTTTCAATGCCTTACTGTATGGTAATGAGCTTCATATCCTGGATGAAAAGATCAAAAAAGATGCGGATTCTATCAGCAGGTATTTACTTTCCAATCAGATTGCTTACGCTTATCTTCCTCCGGTAATGCTTTCCGTATTGCCACGGGTGGAATATCCGGCCTTGAAAGGCCTGCTTTATGCCGGAGAGCCTTGCGACTATGAAACAGGAAAATATTGGTCGGAATATACAAGCCTTTACAACCTGTATGGCCCTACAGAAGCTACTATTTACGCGGTTTATAAACAGGTGGAGCATGGCGATGTACACCTTATCGGGCGTCCGGTAGGAAATACTACGGCTTATATTCTGGATAAATATTTTCAGCCGGTTCCGGTGGGAGCGGTTGGTGAGCTTTACCTTGGAGGAGCAGGGATTGCAAGAGGCTACCTGAACAGGCCTGACCTGACAGCAGAACGCTTTATAGAGAATCCTGTTCAGGGTAAAAACGACAGGCTTTATAAAACCGGCGACCTTGTACGCTGGCTTCCCGATGGCAACATTGAATATATCGGAAGAAATGACTTCCAGGTTAAAATCAGAGGATACAGGATTGAGCTGGGAGAAATAGAAAATAAGCTTTATCAGTTTCCGGGAGTAAAACAATCTATAGTTCTGGTGAAAGAAAACAAAACCGGGATGAAATATCTTGCCGGGTATTATGTTTCTGATGATGAACTTAGTGCCGAAGACCTGGCAGTGTTCCTTTCCGGATCTCTTCCGGAATATATGATTCCCGGAGCTTTTGTACACTTGACGGAGCTTCCCCTTACGGTTAACGGAAAGCTTGACAGAAAGCAACTTCCCGAACCTGAATTTACAGGAAACAGAGAATATACAGCCCCTCAGAATGAGCTACAGCAAAGGCTCTGCCAGATTTATGGTGAAATACTGGGGCTGAATAGTGACAGTATCAGCATTTATGATGACTTTTTCCGTCTGGGAGGAAACAGTATTATGGCGATAAAACTGATCAGCAAAATACAGTATGAGCTGAAGCTGCACGCTGATGTAGGCACGGTATTCAGCCATAAAACGGTTGTTTCCCTGGCTGAGGTACTAAGCGGAGAAAATAATATTGACAGACAGGAGAAAATAGCACCTGTACCGGTAGCTTCAGTAGAAGAACAGCGGTTATCCTTTGCCCAGGAAAGGCTTTGGTTTATTGAAAAATATGAGGAGGGAAGCAATGCCTACAATATTCCAATGGTATTTAAGCTTGGAAGCAATGTTAAGGCTGAAATTCTTCAGAAATCTTTCGAGATCTTGATCCGGCGCCACGAAATATTGCGCAGCGTGATCCGCTCAACAGAAGACGGAACAGGATATCAGGCGGTTACAAACCAGAATATTCAGGTCTCTGTAAAAGATGTTCAGACAAGAGAAGAGCTGGATCAGGAGATTAATGATGCCAATAACAGGGTTTTCAATTTAGAAAAAGAGCTTCCGCTGAATGTTATTCTTTTTAAACTGAAAGATCAGAAATACTTATCCGTTGTCATTCATCATATCGCTTTTGATGGTTGGTCTACAGATATTTTTATCAAAGAATTTAGCAGTATCTGTCATAGCCTTGCGGAAGGAAAAGTACCAGAGCTTCCGGCTCTGGATATACAGTATAAGGACTTTGCTTTATGGCAGAGAAACTACCTTACCGGTGAAATCCTTCATCAGCAGATACGTTACTGGAAAGATAAACTTAACGGATTTCAGACATTGGATCTTCCGTTGGATTATAAGAGGCCATCACACATTTCCTATGCAGGAGCAACAGAATATTTCAATTTACCCTCAGAACTTGTTAATGGCCTGAGAGA
This sequence comes from Chryseobacterium gossypii, assembly GCF_041361455.1. Classification (NCBI taxonomy): domain Bacteria; kingdom Pseudomonadati; phylum Bacteroidota; class Flavobacteriia; order Flavobacteriales; family Weeksellaceae; genus Chryseobacterium; species Chryseobacterium gossypii. The sequence goes on from NZ_JBGCUR010000045.1 coordinate 11,681, forward strand.
GCTGTCAAAAAATTTAGGCGTAAGCTTATATAGTGTGATGCTGGGTGGCTATTCCCTGATGCTGTCTGCCTATTCCGGACAGGATGACATCATAGTGGGGAGCCCCGTTGCCAATCGCCACCATGCCGGTCTTGAAAACATCATCGGGTTCTTTGTAAATACCCTGGCATTAAGACAAAAAATAGAGCCTGAGCAGGACCTTAAAGACTTTATTTTGAAAGTTTCCCAGTCTGTAATGGAGGCACAATCCCACCAGGACCTTCCTTTTGAGAAATTGGTAGAAGAGCTGGAAATAGAGCAGGATATGTCCCGTCATCCGGTTTTCCAGGTGATGTTCGGGCTTCAGAACTTTGAAGAAAAGATTTATTCAGCCGGTACGGACGAAGTGATACTTCTTCCGTTTGATGGCGATATTGATTATCAGACCGCGAAGTTTGATCTGACCATGATGATTGATGACAACGGAGAAACAGTGCGCGGAATATTCAACTATGCAGTATCCCTTTTCAGCAGAGATACGATTCTTCGTATGAAAGATACTTATGTATTGCTTCTTGAACAGCTTGTTACTCTCAGAAATAAAAAAGAAGGAAGTACCAGGATCAGTGATCTTTTCTTAATGACCAGAGAAGACCATAAAAAGATCATAGAGGATAAGAACATATTAGACATCAACTACCCCGAAACGTTTACACTTCACGGGTTATTTGAAAATCAGGTACAAAGAACTCCGGACCGCATGGCACTGGTATATCAGAATGTACGACTTTCTTATCATGAGCTGAATGTGCGGGCAAACCGTCTTGCCAACTATCTTATTGAGACCTCCAATCCTCAGCCTGAGGATATGATTCCTTTATTCCTGGAGCGTTCGGAAGATATGATTGTTGCCATTCTTGCTGTTTTAAAAACCGGGGCTGCTTATGTTCCTATGGATCCCTCTTATCCTGCCGACAGGATAAAACATATTTTGGATGATACCGGTACAGAAATCATCCTTACCCAGGAAAAACTTGCCGGAAAAATTCAGAATATAGACCTCACGAAAAGGATCATTTCACTGGATGAAGCTTCTTTCAGAGACCTGATTGAAAAAAGCAATTCCGGAAATCCCAAGTCTGAAGCAACTTCAGGCCATCTTGCTTATGTGATCTATACCAGCGGAACCACAGGAGTTCCTAAAGGGGTGATGATTGAGCATGGAAGTGTGGTAAATGTAGTGACTCAGGTAAGAGATGCCTATGGATTCAGTGAAAATGAGAAGATTACGGCTTATACCTCTTATGTATTTGATGTATCGGTATCAGAATTTTTTAATGCATTATTGTTCGGGAATGAATTGCATATCCTGGATGAAGCCATTAAAAAAGATGCGGATTTAATAAGCAGGTATTTGCTTGATCACCAAATAGCGTACGCGTACCTGCCGCCTGTAATGCTGTCTGTTCTTCCCCGTACTGAATATCCGGTCCTGAAAGGATTATTATATGCCGGCGAACCATGCGATTACGAAACAGGAAAATACTGGTCAGAATATACCAGCCTTTATAATTTGTATGGGCCTACGGAAGCTACTATTTATGCAACCTATAAAAAAGTGGAGCATGGAGATGTGCATTTGATCGGGCATGCCGTAGGAAATACTTCAGTGTATGTATTGGATGCCCACTGCCGTCCGGTTCCGGTGGGAGCCATTGGAGAGCTTTATCTTGGTGGGGTAGGGATCGCCCGGGGGTATCTGAACAGGCCGGAGCTGACCTCGGAACGCTTTATTCCGAATCCTTTCCAAACGGAAGAACAGAAAAGGCAGGGTAAAAACGGAAAGCTGTACAAAACAGGTGACTTAGTAAAATATCATGCCGATGGAGAGCTGGAATATATCGGGCGTAATGATTTCCAGGTGAAAATCCGTGGCTATAGAATTGAGCTTGGGGAAATTGAAAACCAGTTGCTTGCAAGCCCATTGATCCGCCAGGCGGTAGTCCTTGCTAAAACCAATAAAGCGGGAATGAAATACCTTGCCGGGTATTATGTGTCTGATCACGCTATAGAACCTTATGAAATCTCGGAATTTCTGGCTGAAACCCTGCCGGAATACATGATCCCAAGCGTATATGTACACCTCGAGCAGCTTCCGGTAACCGTTAATGGTAAATTAGACAGAAATCAGTTGCCGGAACCAGAATTCACGATAAGCAGAGGATATACAGCTCCTGAAAATGAATTACAGGAAAAACTATGCCGGGTTTATGCCGATGTCCTTGGTCTAAATGCTTCAGCAATCGGGATTCATGATGATTTCTTCCGTCTGGGAGGAAACAGTATCATGGCGATAAGATTGATCAGCAGCATCAAAAAAGCCTTACATATATCAATAGGAGTAGCAGTAGTATTTACCCATAAAACAGTAGCATCCCTTTCCCATATTATTGCCGGTAAAGCTGTTACAGACGGGCACGAAACCATTGTTCCGGTAAAAGTATCTTCTCCGGAAGAGCAGCGGCTGTCTTTTGCTCAGGAAAGACTGTGGTTTATTGAAAATTTTGAGGGAGGAAGCAATGCCTACAATGTTCCAATGGCCTTCAGATTGGGTAAAGACATACAGCTGGATCTTCTTCAGAAATCATTAGAAACGCTGATAGTACGCCATGAGGTGCTTCGTTCTATGATCCGTACAGCGGAAAAGGGATCCGGCTATCAGGAGGTTACAGACCTTATCCCTGAATTTAGATATGCAGAAGCTGAAACCAAAGAAGAGCTGGAGAAAAATATAGACCAGTGTGCCCATAAAATATTCCGTCTGGAAAAAGAAATACCGGTGGAAATCACTATTTTAAGATGGAAAGAAGATCACTATCTGTCTGTTGTGGTTCACCACATTGCTTTTGACGGCTGGTCTGCAGATATCTTTTTAAAAGAATTAGAAACCGTATACAATGCTCTTGCTAAGGGAGAAAATCCGCAGCTTCCGGAACTAAAAATTCAGTATAAAGACTTTGCTTTATGGCAGAGAAATTATCTTACAGGTGAAATACTCGAGAAGCAGATCAGCTATTGGAAAAATAAGCTTGAAGACTTTGAAACCCTTAGCCTGCCTTTAGATTTCAAAAGACCGGCCAATATATCCTATGAAGGAGCAACAGTTCATTTCAGTCTTTCCCCGGAAGTAGGATCAGGTTTGAGGAAGCTTTCCAGAGAATGGGGAGTAAGCCTGTACAGCATGATGCTGGGAGGATATTACCTGATGCTTTCCACTTACTCAGGTCAGGATGATATTGTAGTAGGAAGCCCGATTGCAAACCGTCATCATGAAGGACTTGAAGACATGATCGGCTTCTTTGTGAATACATTGGCGCTGAGAGAAAAGATCAGTGCTGAGCAGGACCTTAAGGACTTTATTCTTCAGATCTCCCAATCAGTGACAGAAGCCCAGTCTTATCAGGAGCTTCCGTTTGAAAAACTGGTGGATGAGCTGGATATAGAGCAGGATACTTCAAAACACCCTGTTTTCCAGGTAATGTTCGGAGTCCAAAGCTTCGGAATGAATATCAATAAAGAAACGGTATTTACTCCCCTGCATCATGAAATCAACTACCAGGCAGCTAAGTTCGACCTGACCACGATGATTGATGACGGAGAAGAAACGATCAGGGGAATGTTTAATTACGCCACTTCTCTCTTCAAAAAAGAGACTATTCTCAGAATGCAGGATACCTATATTCTGCTTCTGCATCAGTTGGCCAAAATAGGAGAAGATAGCGATAAAAAGATAAGGATCAGAGATTTCAGGCTTCTGAAGGATACAGATTACAGTATGATCACAGAAACCTGGAATGATACGGATTCTGACTATCCTTGTGAGAAAACCGTTCATCAATTATTTGAAGATCAGGTGATGAAAACCCCTGATGCTGTAGCTTTGGTGTATCAGGATATTGAGCTGTCTTTTAAGGAACTGAATGAGAGATCCAATCGTTTAGCCAACTATTTACTCAATGCTTATGATCTGCAGCCCGATGATTTGATTCCTTTATGCCTGGAACGTTCTGAAAATATGCCGGTGGCGATGCTGGCGGTATTAAAAACCGGAGCAGCTTATGTTCCTATGGATCCTTCCTATCCGTCAGAAAGAATTGAACATATCCTCCACGATACGAAGGCAAAGATCGTTTTAGGTCAGGAAAGCACTATAAAACAGCTGAAAAATAAGGCTGTGGATACCATTTCTCTGGATGAGGTTACCTTTAAAGCAGTACTTGAAACATTTGAGTCTAATAACCCTGTTACCGCCGTTACCGCTAATAATTTAGCATATGTCATTTACACCAGCGGAACAACCGGAATGCCTAAAGGAGTACTGATAGAGCATAAAGGAGTTGCCAACCTCATACAACAGCACGCTAAAGAGTACGGATTTATAGCTGAACATGCTGTACAGCAGAAAAATAGCCTTTGGTATGCCAACTATGTATTTGATGCCCATGTCGCTGAGTTTTATCCGGCTCTTGTGCATGGACAATGCGTACATCTTCTGAATAAAGAAACCCAGACAGACCTTGTTGGCTTACAGCAATATATAAAAGAAAATAACATCAGTATTGCTACCATTCCTCCGGTACTGTTGACTAAAGAACATATTCTTCCTTTAGAAATACTTTTGGTAGCCGGTGATGTTACCAATCCGCAGGTAATGGCGTTGTATAAAGAGCATGGGGTAGACCTGATCAATGGTTACGGTCCTACAGAAAGTACTGTTTGTACTACTTTACACCATTATAATGATGATGAAAATCCATTAAATATAGGAAAAGCTATAGGGAATTTAAGTGTTTATGTACTGGATCACTATCAGCGGCCGATTCCGGTAGGAGCAATAGGAGAATTATACGTTGGAGGGACCGGGGTTGCAAGAGGCTATCTGAACAGGCCTGAGCTTACCGAAGAACGCTTTATCACCA